>JALSPJ010000089.1 GCA_026985995.1 Anaerolineales bacterium | reverse complement strand
GAAGAAGCCTACCGCATGGGCATGGTCAACGAAGTGGTGCCCCACGAAAATCTGGAAGTGGTGGCCTTCGAGTGGGCCCAAACCATCAACCGCAAGAGCCCCATGAGCATCCGCTTCTTGAAATATGCCTTCAACCTGGTGGACGACGGCCTGGTGGGCCAGCAGCTCTTCGCCGGCGAGGCCACCCGCTTGGCCTACATGACCGACGAGGCCCAGGAGGGCCGCGACGCGTTCCTGGAGAAACGCCCCCCGCGCTTCGACCAATTCCCCCGCTGGCCGTGAGCCGGCCGCCGGGCAGCAACGCGCCAACCCCAGGCCGGGCGCGCGGTTCGCCCGCCGCGGCGGTGCGCGTTCGGGCCCCGGTCGCGCGGCGACCAGCCGCCAAGCTGCCGTCAAAACCCGCGGCGTCCCCAGGGGCGGGGACGCCGCGGCGCGAGGCGGGAGGGTTGTATGGGGTTGGCGAAGGGGGTCAATCGGCCGCGGCTGCCGGCGCGGCTTCTTCCTCGGGCACTTCTTCGTAGCCCACAATCATGGCCTTGATGTTGGAAAACACCGTGTGGCCGGTGGTGGTCATATACACATGCACGATGAAGAACATCAGGATGAGGAAGGCACCGGCCAGGTGCAGGCTGGAGACCGAGGCCAACTTCCAGTTCAGCCCCCAGTCGGGCCAGCGGTTGTAGTAAATGAGCAGCAAGCCGGTGGTGACCAGGATGGGCGCGATGAGAATCTTGAAGCCCAGGTAAGTCAACCGCTGGAGGGGGTTGAGCTTCGACAGCTCGCTCTTCTTGTAGGGGTGGGGTTCGTTGCGGAAGATGCCGCTGGTGTAGTAACGCACCATCACGCCCACCCGCTCGAAGGTGGGGATGTAGTTCTTCCACTGGCCCGTGGTGAAGTGCCAGAACGCGGCGAACACGATGAGGGCCACCAGCGCCCAGCCAAAGCGCACATGCCACATGTAAGCCGTTTGGAAGCCCAACCACGAGTAGCTGCCGTGCACCTCGAAGCCGGTGATGCCCAAACCGATGATGAGCAGGGCCTGCATCCAATGCCAGAAGCGCTCGAAGCGGGTGTAGAGGTAGATGCGTCGGGTTTTCATCCTTCGACCTCCTGAAGTGCGGCGGGGGCCGGGTGGAACCCCGCGCCCCCGCCCCGGGGGGCTGCGTTCAGGTCAGCATCATGCCTTGCGGCGGCTCGCCACCCGCAGGCCGGCGTGCACCACCACGCCCAGCAAAGCCAGGCCGCTCAGGGTCCAGCCAATGGCGTCGATGGTGGGGTGGCCCGTCTGCCCGGGGATATAAACGCCCGGCACCTGGGCCAACCGCCCCTGGGGCTGGTGACAATCGCCGCACTGCAGGGCCTGCTCCGCGGGGGCCACCATGTGGGTGATGGGCCAATACATGGTGGTCTCAATCCAGTCGTACTGGCCGCTATAATCCAGCCCCGCGGTCTTCATGCCAACTTCGAAGGCGGTTCCCCAATCGAAGCCCTTCCAGTAAGCGGTGGTGTCTTCCTTGTTGAAGGGGAACAGGTGCGGCACCAGGAGCACCTGGTTCACCGGGTCGTACCCCTGCTTGCCCCGGAACACCTTGAAGGGGTAGATGCGGGCGTTGGGGTCATCGGGCCCACCCGCGGGCTTGTTGATGTAGACCGGGCCATTGGGGTCGATTTTCTCGCCTTCGACCATGTAGGTGGTCTGGCCGTTGAACCACAGGTAAGTGGGCGTGACATTCTTCTGCCACACGAATTCGCCCTTCTTGTAATCGTAAATCACCCAGCCGTTTTCGTCCTTTTCCACGCCATGGTCGCCCCGGGTCTTGTCGCCGGCCTTGGACCAGTCCCACCACATCTTGGTGGGCTTGTCGCCCCGGGCAAAAGCGGGAATGTGGCAGGTCTGGCAGGCCACCTTGTCCACATGGTCGTTGAGCTTGGGGTTCTTCATGGGCGCCAGGCCGTGGCACGATTCGCAGGTGGTGGGGTTGTCGTCGGCCACGGGCAGGTCTTTGCCGTGAGTGTCCTTGGGCGTCATGGCGTAGCGGCTGCCGGGCACCTGGTGCGCGTGGGTCTTGTGACAATCGGCGCAAACCAGGCCCGCGCCCTCGGGCGACAAGTGCACATCCACCTCCTTGGGCGGTGCGGCCAGGGTGGAATCCATATCGCCGTGCTTGACGCCATCGCCGCCGCCGCCGTAGAAGTGGCACGCGCCGCAGTTCTTGTTGCCCGGCCGGCCCACATTCTGGGCGATGTAGGCCAGGTCCGGCGGCTCCCAAATCTTGCCGCTGCCCGGCGGGAATTCCTTAGGCTCATAGGCCGGGTGCCCGGCGCCGGCGGGGAACTTCTTGTAGGTGCCCGTGGTATCGTGGCACACCAGGCAATCCACCTGGGCCTCGGTGGCCGTATCGAAGAAGGTGTCGTCCTTCCAACCATACCCCACATGGCAGCTGGTGCAGCGGGGCCAGTTGGAAGTCACGGCCACGCAGAAGTTGTTGATGACATGGCGCTTGCCCCAGGTCTCCCCCGTTTCGCCGCCGGGGAACTCCCAGGTCCAGTGGGTGGAAGCCATCACCTGTTTGGCGGCCTCGGTGTGGCACTCCAGACAGGCCTGGGTGACCTCCGTGGCGTTCTGGAAGTCCTGTTGCAGCGCCTCGAACTTGGTGTGGTCCGCGGTGGAATCGTCGTCTTCCTTGACCAACGCGGGGGCGGCGGGCGGGGCCGCCGCGGTTTGCGCATACCCGCGCGTGACGCGCCAGGCCAGGCTCAAGGCCAGGGCCAACAGCGCCACGCCGCTCCACAAAAGCCATCGCCGTCGTAGGGTGCTCGTCATCTTGCCCTCCATGAGAAGGTGGGGTGCTGCGGACGACCATGTTATGATACGCCTCGCTCATTTCGCTTTAAAGCATAGCGCGGCCCCGGCGCGACACATAGTGACGCTTATCACAAACAGGGCGCAAGAGGAAGGTGGAGTTGTGACCAGGTTGGTCGCGGCGCGGTTGCCCAAGGCGCGAAAAAGGCCACCCGCCGTGGGGCCTCCCAACGGCGGGTGGACGACAAAACAGTGCCGCGTCTGGCGCGGGTTCCCCCCACCCCGCGCCGGGCCCTTATGGCGCGGCCGCGGCAAAGCGGAACAGCCGGCCCTGCCCCGGCTCCAGAACGAGCTCGAAATGGGCCTGACCGCCGCGGTTCTCGAAGGCCACAGGCTGCCACCGGCCGCGGTCCACATCAAAGGCTTCCAGCCGGGCCAGGGGCTGTCGCACACTCACGCGGGCTTCGACGGGCTCGAAAATGTCGCGGTTGGTCAGCATGAAATGGTCCACCGCGCCCGAGGATGAGCGAAAGACGCCCACCACCAGCTCACTCTCGCTGGCCACCAGCTTGGGACCCGGTTCCCCCGGGAAAACCACCAGATGGGTGCCGGTGCTGTAAGCGTCCACCGAGGTCAGGGGCAACATTTCGGGGCCCAGGGTTTGGAGCTCCGCGTTGAGCCGCTGAATGGCCGGGTAGACCACTTCCCCGTCGGGGTTGCCGGTTACGCCCCAGCGGTCATCCCAGTGGAACCAGACGATGCCATGCGCGCCGTAGGTCAAGGCTGTGTAAATCATCCACCGCTGTTCGGCTTCGGTGGGCGTGCGCCAATCCAGATACGCGGCCGGGGTGTCGTTGGTGCCCACGCCCTGAATGAAGGCGACGAAGGGAATGTCGTACTGCCGGGCATAGCCGCGAATGAGGCGCAGCTGGCTCAGGTATTGGTCCAGTTCTTCCCAGCCGTTGAAAAAGACATAACGGTCGAAGGGCAGCCAGTCGGGCCGCACCGTTTGCAAGAAAGCCTCGAGGTAAGCGGGGCTGCCCTCGTCCTCGTAAAAATAAGGGTAGAGGTCGATGAACACCGGTCGGGTGCGGTCGTGGCTGCGGATGCGCTCCACCACCCGGGCCACATTGGGGAAGGCTTCCGGCGAAGGCTCGTCGCAAATGTAATAGCCCGTCAGCAGGGGGTCGTCTTTGTAGGCTTCCACCAGGCGGTCGAGGGCCTGCAGCTGGGCCTCGCTCACCGGCGGCGGTGGGCCATCCGCGCCGCGCAATTGCTCCTCGCCGATGAAGTCCGCGATGTCGAGAAAATAGCGCAAGCCGAAGCGGTGGACTTTGTCCATCAGCTCGGCGTCGTCGCGCACCCAAAGCAGATGGTCGAAGTTGGCCTCCCGGTAGCGGGCCAACAGCGCGTCGTCGTAGGGCGGTTCCCGCCAGGCAAAAGGTGGGTTGTACGCGCTCAGGAAGAAGGCGCGCTGCCGCCACGCGGTGGCATACACCGGGATGGTCAGCGCCTGCTCCGTGACCGCGCCGCTATCTTCGGTCACCCGCACGCGCAGGACATGCTCGCCAACCGCGTCGAAGCGCACCACCCAGCGTAAGGGCAGGGTAGCGTCGGCCTCCAGCAGGCCCTGCGCCACCCGCGGGCCGTGCAGCAAAGTCGCGGCCTGGGGCAGGACCACTTCCACCGTGAAGCCCTGGGCCGTGGGGCCGGGGTTGCGCAGGGTGGCCACTACGGGCACCCGCTGGCCGGGCACGATTTGGGTGCGCTGGTAGTTCAGGCCGGTCACCTGCAGGGTCGGGGCTGCGGGGCCGGCCGCAACGAGGGATGCCGAAGCGGGGGCGGCGGCCGGCAACGGCGTCGGGGTAGGGGCTGGCGTCGACGCCGCGGCGCGGCCACAGCCAGCGGCCAGCGCCAGGCCCACCAGACTCAGCAACGCCCACACACGGGCACGCGCGGGGAAAAACCCAACCATCACACCCCTCCTAAAAAAGCATGGCCCCTCCCCCGGACTTGGCGCACCGCCGAGGGAGGGGCGCCTGAAGGCAGGCAGTACACGCCTTGGGTGGAACCCTACGCGGGCGCGATGCTGCGCACCATGCGACGCAGCACGGTGTGCAAAATGCCGCCGTTGCGGTAGTATTCCACCTCGACGGGCGTGTCGAGGCGCACGGTCACGGGGAAGGTCACCGTGCTGCCATCGTCCTTGACCGCGCGCACGGTGATTTGCGCGCCGGGCTGCAGGTCCTCGTGCAGGCCCTCGATGTAGAAGGTCTCGCGGCCGGTGAGGCCCAGGCTTTCGACGCTATCGCCGGGCTGGAATTGCAGCGGCAGCACGCCCATGCCCACCAGGTTGGAGCGGTGGATGCGCTCGAAGGATTGGGCAATGACCGCGCGCACGCCCAGGAGCGCGGGGCCCTTGGCAGCCCAGTCGCGGCTCGAGCCGGTGCCATATTCCTTGCCCGCCAGCACAATGAGGGGCACGCCTTCTTCTTTGTAGCGCATGGCCGCGTCGTAAATGCTCATCTCCTGGCCGTCGGGCAGGTGGATGGTCCACCAGCCTTCCTTGCCGGGCACCAGACGGTTGCGCAGCCGCACATTGGCGAAAGTGCCCCGCATCATCACTTCGTGATTGCCCCGCCGCGAGCCGTAGGTGTTGAACTCGCTGGGCGGCACGCCCTTGCTGAGCAGATACTGCCCCGCGGGGCTCTCGGGCGGAATGGCCCCGGCAGGCGAGATGTGGTCCGTGGTGACCGAATCGCCCAGCACCACCAGGGCCCGCGCGCCGCGAATGTCGGCAATGCCCGGCGGTTCCACCCCAAAGGGCTTGAAGAAAGGCGGTTCCTGAATGTAGGTGGAATCCGGGTCCCACGGATAGAGCGCGCTGTCGGCCGCCTGGAGCTGGTCCCACAGCTCGGTGCCCTTGAAAATGTCGCGGTACTTCTCCAGGAAAAGCTCGGGCGAGATGTATTCGGCCATGATGCGCCGAATTTCCTCCGCGCTGGGCCAAATGTCGCGCAGGTAGACCGGGTTGCCCTGGGGGTCGTAACCCAGGGGCTCGGTGGTGAGGTCGATGTCGACGGTACCGGCGATGGCATAGGCCACCACCAGGGGCGGGGCCATGAGGTAGTGGGCCTGCACCAGGGGATGCACCCGGCCCTCGAAGTTGCGGTTGCCGGAACTCACCGCGGCCACGACCAAATCGCCCTCGACGATGGCCTGAGCCACGGCCGGGGGCAGGGGGCCCGAGTTCCCGATGCAGGTGGTGCAGCCGTAGCCCACCACATAGAAGTTCAATTGGGCCAGGTAGTCCAGCAGGCCCGACTTGCGCAAATATTCCGTTACCACCCGGGAGCCGGGGGCCAGGCTGGTTTTCACATAGGGCTTGACCTGCAGGCCCTTTTCCACGGCCTTCTTGGCCACCAGGCCCGCGCCAATCATCACCGCGGGGTTGGAAGTGTTGGTGCAGGAAGTGATGGCCGCGATGACCACCGAGCCGTGGGTGATTTCTTCGGTGTGGCCGTTGAAGCGCACCGTGGCCTTGCGGCCCAAATCTTCTTCCTTGAGGCCAAAGCCGTGCAGGCCCTTGGGCGCGGTGAGCGCGGTGCGGAAGGCCTTTTTACCCTCCCGCAAGTCGATGGAATCCTGGGGCCGTTTGGGGCCGGCGATGGTGGGCCGCACGGTGCTCAGGTCCAGCTCCAGGGTGTCGGTGTAGGCGGGGTCCGGCGTGTCGGCGGTGCGGAACAGGCCCTGCTCCTTGGTGTAGCGTTCCACCCGCTCGATGAGCTCTTCGGGCCGGCCGGTGAGGCGCAAGTAGTCCAAAGTGGCCTGGTCCACGGGGAAGAAGCCCATGGTCGCGCCGTATTCGGGGGCCATGTTGGCGATGGTGGCCCGGTCGGGCAGGCTGAGGGAAGCCAGCCCCGGGCCGTAGAATTCCACGAACTTGCCCACCACGCCTTTTTTCCGCAGCATGTGGGTCACGGTGAGCACCAGGTCCGTGGCCGTGGCGCCTTCGGGCAGCTCGCCGTAAAGCTTGAAGCCGATGACATCGGGGGTGAGCATGTAAATGGGCTGGCCCAGCATGGCGGCCTCAGCCTCGATGCCGCCCACGCCCCAACCGACCACGCCCAAACCGTTGACCATGGTGGTGTGGGAATCGGTACCCACCAGGGTGTCGGGGAAGGCGAAGGTCTGACCGTCAATTTCCCGGGCCATGACCACCTGGGCCAGGTATTCGATGTTGACCTGGTGGATGATGCCCTTACCGGGGGGCACCACCCGCAGGCCCTGGAACGCGCGCTGCCCCCATTTGAGGAAGGTGTACCGCTCGCGGTTGCGGCGGAATTCCATTTCCATGTTGCGCAGCAGCGCGTCGGGCAGGGCGAAGAAATCGACCTGGACCGAGTGGTCGATGATGAGGTCCGCGGGCACCACGGGGTTGACCTGGCTGGGGTCGCCGCCGGCGCGGTGCATGGCCGAGCGCATGGCCGCGAAGTCCACCACCGCGGGCACGCCGGTGAAGTCTTGCATCACCACCCGGGCGGGGATGTAGGGCATGGTGGGCCGGGGGCCGTTGGGCTGCCAGGCGGCCAGGTTGGCCACATCTTCCTCGGTGACCTCGCGGCCGTTGGCATTGCGCAGCACGGCCTCGAGCAGCACCCGGATGGAAAAGGGCAGGCGGTCCAACGACGGCAACAACCCGGCTTTTTCCAGGTAATCCAGCCGGAAGAACCGATACTCGCCTTGCGAAGTGCGCAGGGTATCCAGCGCAGCGGCAAAGGGGTGGGTCATAGGACACTCTCCTCTTGTCAAAGCCCATGAACGCACAAGATGGGGTGGTGGGAATTATACTACGAAAGGCCCATAGCAGCAGGGCAGGGGGCCTACCAAATCCGGCCCCGACCGCGACGGGCCGGGGCCGGAGGCCGGTTCCACCCAGCGCTCAGTAGGGCGTGGCCCAGCTTTCATCGTCTTTGTAGACCTGCTCGTCGATGATGCGGGCGCCCTGCACCAGGGGCCGAGGGGGTTCCACGGCTTCCACCCGGTAGAGCGCGGATTTGTACCAGTCGTAATCCACTCGCGCGCCCAGCTTTTGCACGATGGGCAGTTTTTCCTGATAGCGGAAGAAGTTCTGCTCGCCTTCGTCGGGATAGACATTGAACTGCCGGCGGATGTCGGTGATGACCAGGCCCATCTGGTGCAACATGCGCTGGATGGTGTACCATTTGCGGCGGGAAGCCTCGAGGGTGGTGAGGCCGAAATAGCCCGCGCTGCCCACCCCGCGCAGGGTAGACACCGCGCGAGAGAGGAAGAGCTCCAGGCCGGGGATGGTTTCCACCGGGTCGGTGACGAAGACATCGAACTGGCCCTGCCACCTTTGAGGGAAGGCCTGCTGCACATCGTAGACCGCGGCCTCGATGGGGAAACCCCGCTCGCGGGCCACCCGGTTGATGAAGGCCACCAGGCGCTCGTCGATGTCGACCACCACGATACGGCGGGGCAGGCCGGTGAGCGCGGCGGCCAGGCTGAGCAAGTCGTCGTCGCCCACGATGAAGAGGTCGCCGTAGAGGTCGGCCCGCTCGTAGAGGAAGGCCACCCGCCGCACCACGCCCTCGGGGCTGATGTAGCCCTGGTCGTAGCGTTCGATGGCCGGCGGCCGCGCGGCGATGAGCTCCCGATACGCGGCCAGCACCTTTTGAAAGAAGGGCGAGAGCGTGTAGCCCGTGCCCTCGCAATGCGGGCAGCGCAAGGGCCCGGCGTTCACCAGGGCTGCGGCAGCCTGCGCCCCGGCCGGGGTCAGGCGGGCCTGGCCGTCTTCCACCGCCACCCAGCCCCGCTGCTGCAGGGCCTGCAGCCGGGTGAAGAACTCGGGCAGGGTGCCGTCTTGCGCGTCCAACAGCCGATAGACGCTCAAGGGCCCCGCCTTGAGGGTTTGCAGCATCTGGCGTTCTAAGCGGTCCATGGCTCACCCCCTATCCATGACCACATGGCGGTAGGCGGCCGGCCGAAGCTTTTCCACCAGCAGGCGAAAGGCCTCGTCGGCCTGCTCGGGCTCGCCGCAGGTGAACACATCCACATTGACCAGGCCATGCTCGGGCCAGGTGTGGATGGCCAAATGGCTTTCGGCCAGCAAAATCACGCCGGTGACGCCATAGGGCTCGAATTGCTTGTACGCGCGGCCCTCTTCGGTCAGGCGGGCCTCCCGCACCACCTCATCGAGGATGGCCTCGACGGTTTCCCGGCGGGAGATGAGCTCGGGCGCTACACCGTACAGGTCGGCGATGATATGCCGCCCCACAACAACACCCGGCCCTGAATTCCAGGCCGGGCGTGGGGCTGCCAACACAGATGGAGACGACACTTCGGCGCGCGTCCGCGCCGCTTGGGGGGAGAGAACGGTGCTGAGCATGGCCCCTCCTTGTCACAATAGGATGAACCCGCCCGCGTACACCGTGTACTTGGGAAGGTGGATGAAAAGTATACTGGTGAAATGTCAAACTGGCAAGTCCGAGGCGCGTTTTTTACCCCTCTGACGAGGGCCATCGCGCGGCCACCCCCATATCTTTGGGGGAACCCAACAGAACGGCCCGCGCGCCGATTATGTGGGATGCTGAAATGGAGGATGGTGGTTGGAGGTTGGATGTTGGAGGTTGGTGGTTGGTGGTTGGAATGGCTATACGCATTAAGCGCCGGGCAGAAATCGCCTCCGCTTCCCGCCATGGTTGGCCGCGGGCCGTTGGCACAGCCAAAGGGGGCAAAATCCCCCTCCCCAACCCCGCCCCCTTCGTCAGGGGGCGGGGCTGAGCGCGGCGCCGGTCCTTCGCGGCGGCTCAATTCCCCCACCCCTACGCGGGGTTTTGGCCAGCCGTCCCCACCCGGGGGCTCTACGCGCCGGCCACGGCCTGCCAGGCGGCAATGATGCGGTCCGCCTCGGCCTGGCTGAGGGTGAGGGGCGGCAGAAAACGCACCACATTGAGCCCCGCGGGCAAGGCCAAAATGCCCCGTTCGGCCAGAGCCTGCAAATACGGCGCGGCCTTCTGGCGCATTTCCACGCCAATCATCAACCCCAGGCCCCGCACCTGGCGCACTTTGGGCCCCGAAACCCGGGCCAGGCCCTGCTGCAAATACGCGCCCACTTCCGCGGCCCGGGCAGGCAGGGCTTCCTTTTCCAGCACATCCAGCACGGCTAAGGCCGCGGCCGCGGCCATGGGGTTCCCCCCAAAGGTGGAACCGTGCACGCCGGGCCGCAAAGGCGCGACCCGCGGCCCCATGAGCACCGCGCCAATGGGCACGCCGCCGCCCAAACCCTTGGCCACGGTCACCAGGTCGGGTTCCACCCCAAAATGTTGAAAGGCAAACAAACGCCCGGTGCGGCCCATGCCGGTTTGGATTTCGTCAACGATGAGCAACGCGCCCCGCTCCCGGGCTAAGCGCTGCAGGCCGTGCAAAAATTCGGCCGTGGCCGGGTGCACGCCGCCTTCGCCCTGCACCACTTCCACCAGCAACGCCGCGGTGTCGTCGTCCACCACGGCTTCCCAGGCCGCGAGTTTGTTGAAGGCCGCGTGCACGAAGCCGGGCACCAACGGCTCGAAGGGCTGGCGATAGGCCTTCTTCCAGGTGGCCGACAGCGCGCCCAAAGTGCGCCCGTGGAAGCCTCGCATGGCGGCCACGATGCGGGTGCGGCCCGTGCTGTAGCGGGCGAACTTGATGGCCGCCTCCACGGCTTCGGTGCCCGAGTTGGCCAAAAAGACCCGACTCAGGCCGGGCACCAGGTTGCCCAGGCGCTGCAGCAGGCGGGCCCGCACATCGTTGTAGAAGGAACCGGGGCAAATCATCAGCCGCTGGGCCTGCTGCTGCACCGCGGCCACTACCGCGGGGTGATTGTGCCCCACCACGGCCACGCCATGGCCGCCAACGCAGTCCAAATATTCCCGGCCGTGGGCGTCCCACACCCGAGTGCCCTGGCCCCGCACCAGCATGAGGTCGCGCTTGGCATACACGCCTGAATCGTGTTGGGCTTCGGCCTGCATGAGGGCCTGGATTTGGGCTGGCGTAAGTTCTTCGGACATGATGCACCTCGTGGTCGCAGATTGGCGGCCATTATACCGCGGGGGGTGGTTAGAGGCTGGTGGTTGGTAGTTGGTAGTTGGTAGTTGGGGGGTGGGAACGCCGGCGGCCTCACGCCGGTTCCTCGAGGTAGGCGATGGTCACGCCCCGGTCGCCTTCCCGGGGTGGGGCCAGTTCAAAGCGGCGCACATAGGGCGTGCGACGCAAATGGTCGTGCACCGCGCGGCGTAAGGTGCCCGTGCCCTTGCCGTGCACAATGCGCACAAAGGGCAATCCGGCCAGGTAGGCCTGCTCCAGAAAGCGCTCCAGCTTGTCCAGCGCGTCGTCGACGGTGAGGCCCCGCAGGTGCACCTCGGTGCCGGGGGAAGGCGCGCGGGGCGGCACGAACAGGTCCTGTTCTCGTCGGCGAGCCTCGCGGCGGCCCAGCACTTGCAGTTCGTCGATGGGCACCCGCAGGCGGGCCGGGCCGATCTGCACCTCAGCCTCGTCGTCGTGCAGTGCCAGCACGGTGCCCACCTGGCCGTCCAAACGGGCCACGGCCACCCGTGCGCCCACTTGCAGCCGGGGCGCGGGTTGGTCCGGCGTCGGTTCCGCAGGGGGAACCGGCGGAAGGGCCTCGGCTCGGGTGGCCTGCTCCCAGGCGCGCAGCCCGGCCTCGGCCTGTTGCACCGCGGCGTGGGCTTCGGCCCGGGCCTGGTCCACGGCCTGGGTCGATTGACCGCTCAGGGCCAGGCGGCGCTCCAGGGCACGCAAGCGGCGGCGCAACGCCGCGACCTCTTCTTCCAGCGCGGCCCGGGCTTCGGCCAGACGCTGGGCGCGCTCGGCATCCCAATCCGCCAAACGGCGCTGGAGCTCGGCGCGCAGCGCGTCCACTTCCCGCTGGCGCTGCTCCCACCGGGCCCGGGCCTGGGCCGCGGCCCGGCGTTGACGCTCCAGGTCGGCCAGCAGGTCGTCGGCCCGCAGGTCATCGGGGTGCACCTGAGCCCGGGCTCGGGCGATGATGGCCGGGTCCAAGCCCAAACGCTCGGCAATGACCAGGGCGTTGGAACGCCCCGGCAGGCCGATGCGCAGGCGGTAGGTGGGTTGCAGGGTTTCGGGGTCGAATTCCATGCTGGCGTTGCGCACCCCGGGCGTGCGGTGGGCGTAAAGCTTGAGTACCGGATAGTGGGTGGCCACCAGAGTGGTCACGCGCCGCTGCACCAGCGCGTCCAAAAGGGCCCAGGCCAGCGCGGCCCCTTCCTGGGGGTCCGTGCCGGCCCCCAGTTCGTCGAGCAGCACCAGCGAGCGAGGCGTGGCGTGTTCCAAAATGCGAATGATATTGCGCAGGTGGGCGGAGAAGGTGGAGAGGGATTGCTCGATGGACTGCTCGTCGCCGATGTCGGCGAAGACCGCGTCGAAGGGAGTGAGCTGGGAACCGGCCGCGGCCGGGATGTGCAGCCCGCTTTGGGCCATGAGGACCAGCAGGCCGGCGGTTTTGAGGGTGACGGTTTTGCCGCCGGTGTTGGGCCCGGTGATGACCAGGGCGTAGGTGTCGTCGTCGAGCACCAGGTCCACGGGCACGGCGCGCTCGGGCGGCAGCAGGGGGTGGCGGGCCTGATAAAGGCGCAACACGCTGCCGGGATGGGGGCGCGGCGCGTCGTCGCGCCAGGGCACCAATTCGGGCTCGGTGGCGTCGAGGGCATCGGCATAGCGGGCCTGGGCGAAAATCAGGTCCAGCTGGGCCAGGCCCTGGCTGAGGGTGTGTAGCGCGTCGGCGTCGGCGGCCACCAGGCGAGAAAGGCGGGTCAAGATGCGCTGCACTTCCCGGGCTTCGGCCTTTTCCAGTTCTCGCAGGCGGTTGTTGCGCTCCACCACCGCGAAAGGCTCGACGAACAGGGTCGCGCCCGTGCCCGATTGGTCGTGCACGATGCCGGGCACCTGATGGCGGTGCTCGGCCTTGACGGGCAGCACATAGCGCCCCTGGCGGCGGGTGATGATGGGCTCTTGCAGCCAGGGCCGCACTTCGGGGGAACGCACCAGGCGCTCCATGGCCCGCAGCAGGGCCTGGTGGGTTTGCCGCAACTCGCGGCGCAGGGCTTCCAGTTCGGGGGAGGCCTGGTCGCGCACCCGGGCGTCGGAGGTGAGCACCCGTTCGAGCTCCTCCAGCAAGCCGGGGGTTTGGGGCAGACGCCGGGCCAGGCGGGCCAAGCGCCGCGGGGGGCGGCGCTGGTTTTGCGCGGCCCGGGTGAGCACCCGGCGCAGGCGTTGGGCCGCGCGCAGGGTGCTGCGAATGGCGGCCAGCTCGTCGGGGGTGAGCACCCGGCCCCGGGCCGCGGCCTGGGCCCAGGCGCGCAGGTCGTGGGCGTCGTCGAGGCTCAGGCCCGCGGTTTGCGCGGCCAGCAAAGTGCGGGCTTCGCGGGTGCGGGCCAAACGCCGGCGGGCTTCTTCCAGGTCCGCGGTGGGCCGCAGGGCCAGCGCGGCTTCGCGGCCGGCCTCAAAAGTGGTGAAGTCAGCCAAACGCTGCAAAATTTTGGGGAATTCCAGGGTCGCCAGGTCTTTGGGGTCCATAGGCACCTCAACCGCGCGCCGGTACGCGCGGGCTTCATTGTACCAGGGGATGCCCGAGGCTGCGGGTCGGGCGGCGAAACTCGCGCCGCGGGGGCCAGGGGATGAAACCGCGGATGAAGGACAGCGGTCAGCGGTCAGCAGGGAGCAAGCGCGGCCCCCTGCCAACTTCCAACCACCAACCTCCAACCTCCAACCTCTACCCCCAATTTCCAACCACCACCTTCCCAAAGCCCCCCTTGCAGCGGCCTGCTGCGAGCGTACAATGAGGGTGACGCACTCGTGTTTTACCACCCGAGGAGGTCACCCATGAACCCTCGTGCTGCCCGCGGCCTGCGATGGATGGCCGCGGTTTTGTTTTTGGTCGCCTGTCGGGT
>JALSPJ010000088.1 GCA_026985995.1 Anaerolineales bacterium | reverse complement strand
GGGGGTAGGGGTGGCCGTGCCCGTGGGCGACGGGGTCCAGGTGGGCTTGGGGGTGAGCCACCACTGCCACACCGTCGCGGTGGGGGAAGCCCCCGGCGTCACGGCCGGCGTGGTCGGCGTCGGCGTGGGCCGCGAGCCGCGCGCCTGGGTCAGGGCCCGGTTCCCCAACCACAACCCTAAGCAGTAGAAGGGCAGGGTGCCGAGAATGACGAACCAGAAAATGCGCCGCCAGCGCGCGGCCGTGTTTGGGGTTTCCAGCATGGTAAGGATGATAACACCGTCGGCCGTTCCGCGCAACGCTGCGCACGGCCCGGTCGCCGCGGTGCTTTTCCAGAGGAAATGGGGCCGCGCGGGCGCGCGGCCCCTACCGCGGCCGGGTTACTTGGTATGCCAGGTCACCCACTGAAAGAGCAAGCGCCGCTCGTTGATGGGCAGGCTCACCCATACCTTGACCCGCAGCCAACCGCGCCGCCCGGCGCTGGTTTTGTAGCAGAAGAAGGTGTTTTCCATATCCGGCCACTGGATGGTGAGAGGGTCGCCGGTGTGCTCCAGGGCCTTGCAATCGCTGAAGCTCGGCGGCGCGCCATCGGGCCAGGTCGCGGTGGGGTCGTTGGCCCCGAACCAGGCGAAAGTCGCGCCGTTGAAGGGCCGAATCTGGTCCAGGTAAGGGTCATCGCCGGGGTACAGCTGAAAATCCGCGTTGAGATTGAACGAGGTGAACCGCGTGCCCTCATCCAAATCGAAGAAATTCCACTCCCGCAAGTTGTTCTCTTCGCCGCTGCTGTAAGGGGGGACCATGACGGGCACGGTGGGCGTGGTCAGAGGCGTGACGACGAAGTTGACCGTGGTGGGCGTGGCCGTGGGCGGGTTGGCGACCTCCATGGGCGTGGGCGTTGGCGAAGGGAGCACGGTGACCACCATGCCACCGTTGCCTTCGGTGGCGGTGGGTTGGGGAGGAACCGGCGCGGTCGTGGCCGTGGGTTCTGGCGTCGCGGTGGAGGGCCCGGCGACCGGGGGCACGGTTGGCGCGGTCGGCGCGGCCGCGGGTTCGTCGCAGGCCGTAATGCGCACTGCGGCATAGGTTTCTTCTTGGGCCGGCCAGCGCACCGTTTCGCCCGCGGCGTCGTGCACGACCACGGCATATTGCATCTCCGCGGGCGCGGGGTCCGCCGAGGGCCAACCGCGCGGGAGCACGGCTTCCAACACCACCGCGTCCGCGTCTTGGGCCGCCAGATACATCGCCTGCGTTTGCCAGGCTTCGTCGGCGGCGAACCGATACAGCAGCTGCGCCCCGTCCCAGGCGGCACCGCCCAAACGCACCCGGGCCCGCAAAGCCAGGGTGGACTGCTCGCAGGCCCAGGTCGGCGTCTCGGGGAACACTTCCAACACGGTCATGCCGGCCGAGGCCGATGGGCTCCCCGCCAACCACCCGCAGGCGGCGAGCAAAACGACCAACACCCCCCCAAACGCTACCAAAGCGCGGGGCTTGGACATAAGAACTTCTCCTTGCGAGGGAAGACGCGCCGCAAAGGGTCGCGTCGCCAAAGGAACAGCAACGCCTGCAAGACAGGCCTGGGGAACCTTCGCTTGTCCGGGGCATGACGGGGAATGGGCCGTGGCAGCGACGATGACGGGCGGGGTCGTGTGGGAGGCGTAAAGGAAGGACGGCGAAGCACGCCTGACTTTTGCAGGATATTAGCAATTGTTCATTTTACCATAAATCAACACGCGCCGCGCGTCTCATTTTCAAGCCGGGGGCGCGCTTCCCCCGCTTCAAGGCCCTGGGCGCAGGCACACCAGCCAGGTGGAACCGTCGGGCATGGCGCGCGGAGTGCAACCGACCCAGGCCGGTTCCCCGAGTGGGCCAAAGGGCGGTGCTTCGGCGGGCCAGGGCCAGGGGTAAACCAGCCAGGGTTGCACTGCGGCCTCAAGGGGAGGCTGGCGCACTTGCAGGCGGTCGGCCAGGTAGAGCAGCGCCGCGTGGCCATGGGCGGCCACCGCGACCCCGCGGCCGGCAGGCGGCAACGCGGCGCGCAGCGCGCGCACGGTGGCATACAAAGGCCGCGGCTGAGGCTGGCGATAAGGCCGGGGCACCACCAACGCCACCAGCAGCGCGGCCGCCAATGCGCTGCCGCGCCACGCCCGTCCCCCGGGCCACACCCCGGCCAGGCCGTGGGCCAGCGCCAGCCAGCCCAAGGCCAGGGGCACCACCCGATAGTGCGGGCGAGGATACACCAACCACGCGGCCGCGATGCCAGGCAGGGCCCACGCGCCGGCCCACACCCACCAGGCCAGGGTCGGCGCGCGGCCCCGACGCTGCGCCCCCACCAGCACGGCCGCCGCGAGCAGCAGCGCCCCGATAGCCCAGGGCCAATGGACCCGCCACGGGTAGGGCGTGAGGCCCTGCAGTACGCTTTTGCCCCAACCCAGGCCGTTGCGGGCCACGAACCACAGCATCAAAGCGGGCCGGGCGCGCCAGGCCGCGAGCCACGAATGCACGCCGGGCCCAAAAGCTTCCTCCAGCACCTGGGGCCAGTCGTGATAGGGGTTGAACGCGGCGTGGGTACGGGCTTTCCAGCGCACCGCGAAGTGCTGGCCGAACGCGGCCCACGCCCGGCCTTGCGGGTCCCGTTCGGGGTAGGTGAGCAGCACCAACGCGGCCACCGCGACCAGGGCCAGGGCCACCCTGCGCGGCCAGCGGCCGGCGCGCCGCGCGGCTTGCCAGGCCGAGCCCGCGGCCACGGCCACCAACGCGGCCGCGCTCAGCGCGAACTCGGGCCGCACCCACGAAACGGCCCAGGCCGCCAGCGCCTGCCCCAGCCAGGCGAAAGGCCCAGGCGCCCGCTGCGGCCAGGCCAACCAGCCCGCCAGGGCCAGCAGCAACGCGAAGTGCCCCACCCGCCAGGCTCCCGCGTTGGCCGTGGAGACCAAAAAGGCCATGCCCGCCAGCAGCGCCGGCGCGGCGCGCTGGGTTTGCCGCCACGCCACCCACGCCAGCAGGGCCGGCGGCAGCCAGGTGGTGAGGGCGAGGGTGACATCGTAGGCCTCTTCGGGCGGCACCAGGCGGCTGAGTCCCGCGTACCACAGGCTATAGAGGGGCCCCCAGGCCCGGGGCAATCCGCCTTCGCCCGCGGCCCAGCGCAACCCCCGGGCGATGTACAGTGCCTCGTCGTCGGGGTTCAGGTCCAGGGCCGTGGGCAGGCCCCAGGCCCACCATGCGCCCAGGGCCCCCACCAGCAACGCCAGGCCAAGGCCCACCAGCCAGGGTCGCCGCGCCACGGCATTCCCCCCGCTCAGGCGGCCACTTCGACCGCGGCCAGGCGGGCCTGCCAGGCTTCCAGGGGCTCCAACGGCAGGCCCAGGCCGTCCAGCATATTGCGCAGGGTGTTCCAGTGCACCCGCTCCCAGGCCCGGGGGCTGGCGTTGGCGTTGTGGGGTGCGAGCAGCACCTGGGACATGCGCCGCAGGGGGCTCTCTGCAGGCAGGGGCTCGTGCTCAAACACATCCAGGGCCGCGCCGGCCAGCCGGCCGCTTTCCAGCGCGGCGATGAGCGCGGGTTCCTCCACGATGGGCCCCCGGGCTGTGTTGATGAGCACCGCGCCGGGCTTGACCAGGGCCAGGGTGCGGGCGTTGATGAGGTGGTAGCTGGTGGGGTTCAGGTCGCAATTCAGGCTGATGAAGTCGGCCTGGGCCAGCAGGTCTTCCAGGGGCACCATTTCCACGCCCACCTCGGCCACAAACGCCGGGTCGATGGGCCGGATGTCGTTGCCCAGTAGGCGCATACCAAAGGCTTTGGCCCGCCGCAGCACGGCTTTGCCGATGTTGCCCACGCCAATGACGCCCAAGGTGCGCTCGTTGAGCGCGTAGCCGGGCCGCTTGCGCCAGTGCCCGGCCTTCATGTCGGCATCCAGCCAGGGCAGGCCCCGGGCGAAGGCCAGCATGTAGCCCAGCACCGAATCGGCCACCGGCTCGGTGAACGCGTTGGGGGTGTTGCGCACCTGGATGCCCAAACGGGCCGCGGCCTCCCGGTCGATGGAATCCACCCCCGTGCCCCACTTGGAAATGACTTTGAGCCGGGGCGCGCAGGCTTCCAACACCCGCGCCGTGAACCGGTCATCGCCGCAAATGGCCGCGTCGAACTGCCCGGCATAGGCCAGCAGGTCCGCTTCTTCCAGTCGCTCCTGCACCTGGGGGATGATGACTTCCAGGTCGTAGGCCTCGAACACCGGGCGCAGGCGCTCGAACGCGGGAATCATGTAGGGCGCGGAGAG
The DNA here is from genome assembly GCA_026985995.1 of Anaerolineales bacterium. Classification (GTDB taxonomy): domain Bacteria; phylum Chloroflexota; class Anaerolineae; order Anaerolineales; family DRMV01; genus JAADEN01. Next base: position 9,564 of record JALSPJ010000088.1, on the reverse strand, counting down.
CAAGACGGTGTAGCCCATGGGTGGCCTCCTGAGGAAAGTATTGCCCCGATTGTACCGCGCGCCGCGGGCGGGATTGGTATAATGAAAGCCCGCGGCCGTGGCCGCAGCGGAGCCCTTCCCCCAACAGGAGGCCCCGACGGTGAACGAACTGCAGCCCAAACCCGTGAGCGCGTCGCGCACGACTTTCGCCCAGCTCATGCAGCCCCAGCACGCCAACACCCTGGGCACGGTCCACGGCGGCGTCATCATGCGCCTGGTCGATGAAGTGGGGGCCATCGCCTGCGTGCGCCACGCGGGCCATCGGGTGGTCACCGTGGCCATCGACCAAATGATGTTCCAGCGCCCCATTCGCATCGGCCATCTGGTGATTTTGACCGCCGAGGTGTCGTATGTGGGCCGCACTTCCATGGAAGCCGAGGTGCGGGTGGTGGCCGAAAACCCCCTGACCGGCGAGCAGGTGCACACCAACACCGCGTATGTGGTGTATGTGGCCGTGGACGAGCAGGGCCGCCCCGTGCCCGTGCCGCCGCTGCAGCTGGAGACCGAGGCCCAACGCCTGCGCTTCGAGCAGGCCAAGGCGCGGCAGGCCTTTCGCCTGCAGCAGCGGGAACAGGCTCGCCGGGCCTTTGCCGAACAGGAGCCCGAGGCATGAGCCCCACCCCCCCGGTACCCGAAGGCTGGGAGCCCTTGCCCGACGACCACCCCCTGGTGCGCAGCCGCCACCGCGCCGGCGGGCCCGAGCCCGAGCTCATCACTTCGGTGCGCTCGCTGAAGGATTTGGTGGACCGGGCCCTGGGCCGCGGCCCTCACGCCCGGCCCGAGGAAGACGCGGGACTGGCCCAGGTGGTGGCCTACCCCTTTTTGGCCTTAGTGGGTCCCCGGGAGGTGCGGCTGGCGTTGCTGCTGGCCGCGGTGCACCCGGGCCTGGGCGGGGTGTTGCTCGTGGGGCCGCCGGGCACGGGCAAAAGCACCGCGGCCCGGGCCGTGACCGATATTCTGCCCCCCGTGCCGCGCAGCCTGTGCTATTACGGCTGCCTGCCCGAAGATGTGGCCCGGGGCGGCCTGGGTGCGGTGTGCGAGGATTGCGCGCGCAAATATCAGGCCGGGCAGCCCCTGGCCGTGGAAGACCAGGCCCGCCTGTATGAACTGCCGCCCACCATCGACCTGGACGCCTTGCTGGGCCATTTGGAAGAACCCCCCGGTCGGCCCCCGCGCTGGCGCAAGGGCCTGCTGGCCCAGGCCGACCGCCATGTGCTCTACCTCGACGAGCTGGGGCGCTACCCGCCCGCGGTGCTCGACGCCGCGCTGGAAGCCGTGCAGCGGGGCTATTACAGCGTGCATCGGGGTGGGTTGAGCATCACCTATCGCAGTCGCGCGCTGCTCATCGCCTCGGCCGACCCCGACTACGCGGCCGTGCCCCTGCGCTATGTGGAACGCTTCGCGCTGCGCGCGCTGACCACCCACGGCTTGACCCCCGAAGAACGCAAGGCCCTCTACTGGGCCCGCCGCGCCTGGCACGACGACCCGGGCGCTTTTGCCGCGGATTACCGGGCCGAAACCCAGGCCCTGCAAAACGAGGTGCGCATGGCCCGGGAGCTGCTGCCTCAGGTGCGCGTAGACGACGCGTTGGTGGAACAGGCCCTGGCCGTGGTGGCCGAGTTGGGCCTCCCTTCGGCCCGCGCGGAATATGCCTGGCTGGAAGCCGCCCGGGCCCACGCCGCGGCCGCGGGTCGGGTGCATGTGACCCCCGACGACCTGCGGGCCACCGCGGCCCTGGCCCTGCGCTTTCGCCAGGGCGACCTCACCCCGCAGCAGGTGGCCCAAACCCAGGCCGCCGAGGCCCGTTTGCAGCAAGCCCTGCAAGCCCGCTGGCCGACCACCGCGGCCCCGGTCCCCCCGGAGGGTTCCCCATGAGCCCGCGCATCATCGCCGGTCAGGCCCGGGGCCGCAAACTCTTCTCCCTGCCCGGCGACATCGTGCGGCCCATCACCGACCGGGCCAAGGAGGCCCTGTTCAACATCGTGGGCGCGGACGCCCTGGGCTCCACCTGGCTCGATTTGTTCGCCGGAACCGGCAGCGTGGGCCTGGAAGCCCTCAGCCGGGGCGCGGCCTTTGTGCGCTTTGTGGAGTGGAACCCCAGGGTGCGGCGGGTGCTGCAGCGCAACCTGCGCCACTGCCGCCTCGACGACCCGCAACGCCACGAAGTGCTGGGCATGGACGCGTTCGCGCTGCTGGCCCAACCTCCGGATCGGGCCTTCGATTACATCTTCGTCGCGCCGCCCCAATATCACGGCCTGTGGCGCAAGGCCCTGGAAGCCATCGACGCTAACCCCGGCTGGCTGAGCGACGATGGTTGGGTCATCGTGCAAATTCACCCCAACGAATACGAAGCCGTGCCTTTGCAGCATCTGGAGGAATTCGACCAGCGCCGCTATGGCGGCGTGCTGCTGGTGTTTTACGCCCGCCCCGAAGGCGATGAGGAACCGACGGACGCGGCCGCGTAGGCTGGTATAATGCGCGCCGCGCACCCTGCAACCCCAGGAGGTAGACGCATGAACCCCTTGACCGCGCTGGTGGAACGCTTTGGCGACGCGTTCGCCCTCACCACAGCGGGCCTGCAAGTGGTGGAACCGGCCGCGGCCCGCAAGGCCATGCCCCAACTGGCCGAGCTGGCCGCCCTGGCCGCGGGGCCCGAAAAGGGCGCAGCCCAATACCTCATTCGGGCCGCAGCCCAACAGCTGGGCATCATCCCCGCGTCCATTCACGACCTGTACATGGCCCGCGGCCGAGGCGAAGTCGCGCCCACCTTCACCGTGCCGGCCATCAACCTGCGGGCCCTGCCCTTTTTGGCCGCCCGGGCCGTGTTCCGGGTGATGCACGAAATCGACGCCGGGCCCGTCATCTTCGAAATCGCCCGCTCCGAAATCGGCTACACGGACCAGCGCCCCGCGGAATACGCGGCCCAAATTCTGGCCGCCGCGGTGGTGGAAGAGCACCAGGGCCCGGTCTTCATCCAGGGCGACCACTTTCAGCTCTCGGCCAAGCGCTATGCCCAGGACCCCGACGCGGAAGTGCAGGCCGTGCAAGACCTCATCGCCGAGGCCCTCAAGGCCGGTTTCTTAAACATCGACATCGACGCCTCGACCCTGGTGGACCTGCGCCAGCCCACCGTGGCCGAACAGCAGCGGGTGAACTACACCCGCACCGCGGAGCTCACCGTCTTCCTGCGCCAGCGGGAGCCCGAGGGCGTCACCGTGTCCACTGGCGGCGAAATCGGCGAGGTGGGCGGCCACAACTCCACCCCCGAGGAGCTGCGGGCCTTCATGGACGGCTACAACGCCACCCTGGAGCGCCTGGCCCCGGGCACCCCAGGCCTGAGCAAAATCAGCATCCAGACGGGCACTTCCCACGGCGGTGTGGTGCTGCCCGACGGCAGCCTGGCCCAGGTCAAGGTCGACTTCGACACCCTGCGCCGCCTGAGCCGCCTGGCCCGGGAGGAATATGGCCTGGCCGGCGCGGTGCAGCACGGCGCTTCCACCCTGCCCGAAGAGGCCTTCGGCAAGTTCGTGGAGTACGAAGCCTGTGAGGTGCACCTGGCCACCAACTTCATGAACATCCTCTACAACCACATGCCGGCGGACCTCAAGCGCGAAATTTACGCGTACCTGGACCAACATCACCAACACGAGCGCAAACCCAACTGGACCGACGAGCAGTTCTACTACAAGACCCGCAAGCGGGCCCTGGGCCCCTTCAAGAAGGAAATCTGGGGCCTGCCCGCGGAGGTCAAGGCCCGGGTGTACGCCGACTGGGAAGAGCAGTTCCGCCGCCTGTTCCACCTGCTGGGCCTGCCCAACACCCGGCATCTGGTGGAACGCCACATTCGGCCCGTGGCCGTGCCGCCGGACCCGCGGGATTATGTGGGCGCCGTAGCCGCCGGCGAAGACACCACGGACCTGGCCGACTGAACACCGGGGGCGGCGTGGGGCCGCCCCGTGGCATCCTGAAGAAGGTGCAGCATGACCCGCGGTTGGCGCGCGGCGGCCCCCATCGGGCTGCTCGGCTATGTGGCCTTCATAGCCTGGCGCATGAACCTGCCCTGGGAACACATGGCCCGCGGCCAGTGGACCTGGGGCAGTCTGGCGCGCGTGGCCGCGCTGCTCCTGATGCTGCTCCTGGGCCTGGGCCTGTGGCGCTGGCCCCCGGCCCGCTGGTGGCCCCGGTGGACGGCCCGCCGGGACGCGGCGCCCCGCCCCTTGCGCTGGGCCCTGGCCCTCGCTGCACCGGCGTTGCTGGTCTATGGGATGTTGTTCGCGCCCATAGACCAGTGGCTCACAGGGCCGCCGTGGGCGCGCGACCTGGCGCTGGTGCTGGCCCTTTACGAGCCCGCCACCGTGCTATGGCTGGGTCTGTGGCTGTGGCCCCGCCGGGTGACCTGGGCCCACCCCTTGGCCACCACCCTGGCCGTGGTTTTCGCCCTCGCCTGGCTCGACCCCTACACCGAGGTCACGGCCTACCCCTTCTCCCTGCACTGGTCCGAGGGCAATCGCCTGTGGGATTATTCCATCCCCTTCGGCCGGGCGCGCTACCTTTACCCACCCGGCCGGCCCATCCCCGTGCTGGGGGACCCCGGGCGCATGGTGCTGTGGGGCCTGCCGTACCTGTGGCCCGCGGCGCCCATCTGGCTACTGCGCCTGTGGAACGCGGTGCTCTTCACCGTGCCGTACCTGGCCCTGGCCGTGGTGGCCTTCCGCCGGGGGAAGTTGCCCAGGAGCCGTTGGGTGTGGGTGAGCCTGTGGGGGTTTCTCTTCCTGGCCCAGGGGCCTATCTATACGCCCCTGGTGCTCAGTGCGTTGCTGGTAGCCTGGGCCTGGCACAGCCGGCGGCCCATTTTGGCCGGGCTGCTGGTGTTCCTGGCCGGTTTTTACGCCCAGGAAACCCGCTACACCTGGATTTTCGCGCCAGCCATGTGGGCCCTCATGCTGGCCCTGGCCGACGCGCGGCCCCACCAGGACAAGCCGGGCCAGGGCTGGTGGCGTCGTCCGGCCTGGCTCACGGCCGCGGGGCTGCTGGGCGGCTGGCTGGTTCCCCTGGCGTTGGGGCGGCCCCATGCGCTCACCCTGCTGCCCCAGCAGGCCCAGGCTAAGCTGCAGGCCCAGCCCCTGTTGTGGTCCCGGCTGTGGCCCAACGCCACCTTCGCCTTTGGCCTGCTGCCGGGCATTGCCCTGGCCACGGGCCCCGCGGTGGCCCTGCTGGTGTGGAGCGCCCGCCGGGGCTGGTGGCGGGTGCACCCCTGGGCCCGGCTGCTCATGGCCGCGGAGCTGGCCGCCTTCTTCGCGGTAGGCACCCTCGTCAGCGTCAAAATCGGCGGCGGCGACAACCTGCACAACTACGACATGTACCTCATCGGCCTGCTGCTGGCCCTGGCCGTGGCCTGGGAGCACGGCCTGCGCGCGGCCTTTGCCCGCTGGCCGGGCGCATGGCGGCCCTGGGCCCCCTGGGGTTGGGCCCTGTTGCTGGGCCCCGCGCTGCTCACCACTTACTATTTGAGCCCGCGGCCCTTTTTGCCCCCCTATGCCCGCCAAACCCTGGAAAAGGTGGCCGCCGCGGCCCGGGAGGCGGCCCAACAGGGCGAAGTGCTGTTCATGGACCAGCGCCAGCTGCTCACCTTCTACCTGGGCCGCGATATTCCCCTGGTGCCCGAGTATGAGAAAAAATACCTGATGAACGAGGCCATGAGCGCCAACGCGGCTTATTTTGCCCGCTATTACGCGGACCTGGCGCGCCACCGCTTCACGCTCATCGTCACCGAGCCCCTGGAGCCGCTGCCGGGCCGGGCTGCCGGGCACTTCGCGGCCGAAGAAGCCGCCTGGGACCGCTGGGTGGTGCGGCCCACCCTGTGCTTTTACACCCCTGTGTTCACCAACAAGCAAATCGGCGTGCAGCTGTTGGTTCCCCGGGAGCCGGACCCCGAATGCCTGGCCCAACTGCCCACGGCCCCGGCCCCAACCCCCGAGCAGGAGGAAGCCCAGCCATGAGCCACACGGACCCCACCACCCAGGGCGTGCAGCAGGGGCGCTACACCGTGGTGCCCCGCACCCTCATCTTCCTCACCGCCGGCGACCGCATTCTGCTGCTCAAAGGCGCGGCCCACAAGCGCCTGTGGGCCGGGCGTTACAACGGCTTGGGCGGCCATGTGGAGCCCGGGGAAGATGTGCTGGCCGCGGCCCGCCGGGAACTGGCCGAGGAGACCGGCCTGGAGGGCGTGGACCTGCACCTGTGCGGCACGGTGACCATCGACACCGGCGTCAACCCGGGGGTGTTGCTGCTGGTGTTCCGGGGCTTTTTGGCGGAACCGACGCCCGTCACGGCCTCGGCGGAAGGCGAGCCCCAGTGGCTCCCCGTGGGGGAGGTGGTGAACTACCCCCTGGTGGACGACCTGTTCGTGCTGCTGCCCCGGGTGTTGGCCTGGCAGCCGGGCCAGCCCTTGTTCCACGGCAGCATCACCAGCGACGCGGACGGCTTGCCGCGCCTCGCCTTCAGCGCCTGAGGTGGGCCATGACCGCGCCGGCGCTGGCTTTTGGCGTGTTGGTGGCCGCGGCCCTCGCGGCCGGAATCCACGCGCGTTGGGGCCGCGGCTGTCTTTCGCTGCTACTGCTGACTTTGGCGGCCGAGGTGGGCTTTTGGGCCGGGCATTGGTTCGCCGCCCGGGAAGGCTGGACCTGGGGCAAGTGGGGGCCGTTGCACTTGCTGCCCGCTTTGCTGAGCGCCCTGGCCCTGACCGGCCTGCTGGCTTTTCTCATGGATACCCCGGATTCCCAGGCCGGAGACGAGGCGTCACGATAGATAAAAATTTTCGCATGTTTCGATAATCGAAAACCGAAAACGCGGTACAATAGCGCCGGCCCCGTTTTCGCCACCGCCCTCGCCAAAGCGCGAGGCCATTTCGCGTTCCCGAAAGGAGCATCGTATGCAGTTTCGGGTGTGTCCGCACGATATGGTCAAATCCATGCAAAGCTGGCTGGCGCTGACCACCTACCTGCGCCAGGCGCTGGAAGTGCCCGTGACCTTAGCGCCGGTGACCGACTTCGAGGCCTTCTACCGCCAGGCCTTGCCCCAGGCCGAACTGGCTTTCGTCAACCCCCTGGACGCGTGGCGCCTGGTGCACGAGCAAGGGTTCATCCCCGTGGCCCGCACCGAACTGTACGATGAGGTGGTCTTCATCACCGCGCCCGATGCCCCCGAAGCCGCCCTGGAGAACCTGGCCGGGCACCCCCTGGCCGCGGTGGACGGGCAATTCGCCACTTATTTGGGGCTTTACATTTTGCACACCAAAGGCATCGGCCCGGTGCACCCCGTGTGGCAACCGTCGTGGGTGCAGGTCATTCGGGCCGTGATGACCCACCAGGCCCCCTTTGGCCTGCTGTACCACGATTTCTACACCCAACTTTCGCCTTTGACCCGGGCGCAATTTCGGGTGGTGTGCGAAAGCCACACCCGCTACGCGACGCACATGATGCTGCTGCACCCTGCCCGGGAGGACCTGCGCCCCCGATTGCAGCAAGTGCTGGTCGGCATGTCCCACGACCCTCAGGGTGCGGTGCTGCTGCAGGAATTGCGCCTGGGCCGCTGGGTGCCGACCGACGATTTAGGCGACATCGACCGCATCATCGGCCAGGTGCGCGATTTGGTGCCGGGGTAGGCGTTACCCCACGGCCTCTATCGTCGCATCCTCGATGTCCAGCACCACTTCCTGGGGAACCGGCAGCAGGCCCCAGCGGGGGCGCTGCTTCGGCGGCCAGGCCGCGTATTGATTGTCGACCCACAGCACCAGCCCCAAAGGCGGCCGCGGGGCCAGGGTGCGGGCCACTTCATGGCCGTCGATGGCAAAACGCACCTGGTCCGGCCGCCATTCCAGGACATATTCGTGCCATTGGCTGGGGTCCAGGGGGTCGAGGGCCTGCCCTTCTTGCTGCACCCAGGCGGCCACCCGGTGCCACAGCCAGGCTGCGCCCCGGGGCCACAACAACACCCCCGCGCTCAGCGCCAGGAACACCGTGGGCCAGCTCACCCCCCGGGGCTGCGAGCGGGTGACGCCGGCGAAAAAGCCTTGGGCCGGCGCACGATGGGGGTGGAACGAGAGGAAATTGGGCGCGGCCGCGTAGAAGAACCAGGCGCTTTGGGGCCAGGTGGGAAACAAGCGCGGGCCGCCAAAGCCCAGGCCCAGGCCAAAAGGATGGTTCCACCAGCCAAAGCCCCAGGTGCCGGCCCCGCGGGGGTTGTGCACCCGGGCCCGCAGGCGCAGCCGTCGGCCGGGGGTGTGGGGGAACCGACTGCGGGGCAGGCCAGCGTAGTCGTCCAGCTGGGCCAGGCGGTAGGGTCGGGCCGGGCCCGGCGGCAGCACCAAGCGCCAACCGCGCGCGGTGGGTTCCACCCGGCCGCCGCCGGCGGTGCGCGGCCGCAGCTGAGGCGCGCTCATGCCACAGCCCCTTCCCAGGGGGCGACCCGGGCCCCCTGCCGGGCGGGGCGCAGGGCCCACACCCGGGCCGCCACCCCCGCGGCCCGAAACGCGGCTTGCATGGCCGAGCCCACCCCCTCGGCTTCGGGCCCAGCGAACGCGGCCACCGAGGGCCCCGCACCCGACAGGGCCACGGCCCACGCGCCGGCTTCTCGGGCCGCAGCCAGGGCCGCGGCCGCGCCGGGAATGAGGGGTAGGCGATAGGGTTGATGCCAGCGGTCGTGCATGCCCTGGGCCAGCAGGTCCGGGTCGGCCAGGCGAAAGGCTTCCAGCACCAGCACCGCGTGGGCCAGGTTGTGCACCGCGTCGTGCAGCGGGATGCGTTTGGGCAGCGCGGCGCGCGCGGCCTGGGTACTGAGTTCCACCTGGGGCAGGGCGACCCACACCACCAGCCCGCCGTCGAGCCAGGCTTCGGCCACGGGCAGGCGACGCACCCACACCCGGCCGCGGGCATCGGGGCCGCAGGCGGTGAGGCCGCCATAAAGGGCCGGTGCGGCGTTGTCGGGGTGGCCTTCCAGGTCCGTGACCAGGGCCAGCAACGCGGTGCGGGTCAGCGGGCGGCCCAGCAGCGCGTTGGCGGCCAGCGCGCCGGCCAGGGCCGCGGCCGCGCTGGAGCCCAGCCCCGAGCCCAAGGGAATGCGATTGTGGGCCCGCAGGTACAGCCGGGGCCGCAGGTGGCCTACCGCATCGAACACCGCCTGCGCGGCTTGCAATGAGCGGTGGCTTGCATCCCGGGGCAATTGGGTCGCGCCTTCACCTGCGATGTCTACCACATCCGCGGGGTGGTCCTGGGGCAGCACCTGCACCCAGAGATCGTTCCACAGGTCCAACGCTAAGCCCAGCACATCAAAGCCGGGCCCCAAGTTGGCAGTGGTGGCCGGAACGCGCACATGCACGGCCGAAGGGGGCATAATGGGCTCCTTGCGTGGTGGTGGTAGGGGCATTATACCCGCTTCGCGACCGCGGCGGGCCTTGGGCCGCGGCGCGCTCATGGCCGCTTTAGGGGTTGGAAGTTGGCGGGGGGTGGTTGGGGGTTAGAAGTTGGC
>JALSPJ010000087.1 GCA_026985995.1 Anaerolineales bacterium | reverse complement strand
CACGATGTGCACATCGCTGCCAATGATGGGCATGGATTCCAGCAGGTCCAACCCCTTGCCCTGGGGCAGGCCCTCTTTGATATCCACCAGCACCAAATCCGCGATTTCCATCGCGGCCAGCCAATGCGCGGTGGTCGAGCCGGTCATGCCGGCGCCAATAATGGTGACTTTGGGACGGGCCATAGTTCCTCACTCCTTTGGAAAAACGGGTTGTCAAGAGATGCAAGCAAACCTACGCCTCGCGTTCGTCTTTTATTATAGACCAGGCATCCAATGACAGATGGCATTGCCCATGCGTTTGCAGCGGGATATGTGCATATCTCTCTACACGCAAGCACAAAAAAAGCCCGCCTCCCACGCCGGGAAGGCGGGCGGCTATGGTTATTCGCGAGCCGCTTTGGCGGCCTCCTGGGCCTCGAAGGCCAGCTCGTCCAGGTAATGCCCGGCCCGAATGGCCGCGGCCGCGCCCATGCCCGCGGAAGTGATGACCTGCCGATAGACCGGGTCCGCCACCTCCCCGGCCGCGAACACGCCCGGAATGCTGGTCACTACCCAGTCGTGCACCTTCAGGTAGCCCCGTTCGTCGGTTTCCAACTGCCCTTTGAACAGGTCCGTGTTGGGAATGTGGCCGATGAAGATGAACACGCCGTCGATGGGCTTTTCGTATTCCTCGCCGGTTTTCACATTTTTCAGACGCACGGCCTGGACCTGGTCGTCGCCCAGGATTTCGGTGACCACGGTGTCCATGATGAAGTCCATCTTGGGGTTCTCCCGGGCCCGCTTTTGCATGAGCGCGCCGGCCCGGAACTGGTCCCGACGGTGCACCACGGTGACTTTGCTGGCGTAGCGGGTGAGGAAGAGCCCCTCTTCTAAGGCGCTATCGCCGCCGCCGACCACGATGACCTCTTTGTCTTGGAAGAACCAACCGTCGCAAGTGGCGCAATACGAGACGCCCCGGCCGGTGAGCTCTTCTTCGCCGGGCACGCCCAGCTTGCGGGGCGAAGCACCGGTGGCGATGATGAGCGCGTCGGCCTCGTAGGTGTTGCCATAAGTCTTCACCTGGAAGGGGCGGGTGCGCAGGTTGACCTCGGTGGCCGTGTCCATCACCAGCCGCGCGCCGAAGCGTTCGGCCTGCTCCTTGAAACGGTCGACCAGCTCTTGCCCGCCCACGCCCTCGGGGAAGCCGGGGTAATTCTCCACGATATGAGTCAACGCCACCTGACCGCCGATTTCCAGGCCGGTGAGCACCAACGGCTCCAGCTCCGCGCGCGCCGCGTACAGCGCGGCCGTCAGCCCCGCGGGGCCCGAACCCAAAATCAGCAATTTGGTCCGTTCCGGTCCGGCCGAAGTGGGGCCGGTGGTGATTCCTCCCAATTTGAATTCCATGCTACGCCTCCTGTGGCTTGCAGGTTCCGAACGCTCATTGTAGCACAGACCGCCTGCTTTGACCGCGGCGGGGTGTTAATATTTGATAAGAACGCATACCGCGTCCCTCAGCCGTGGGGTGCGGGGGATGCCGTCGAAGCGCGGGCCGCGGGGTGGGCCGTCGGGTGCTGCCGGGCCAGGGGAATCTCGCCTTCCAGCACGCCATCTTCGGCCACCCGCAGCAGGCGCACGGGCGTCAGCCGGTTCCACAGGTTTTGCGGCGCCCGGGCCCGCACCCGCAGGTAGTTGTCGGTCAGGCCTTCCAGCACCCACAGGCCATCGGCGTCCAAACGGGTGGCCCGCTCCCACAGCACGGTGAGCGTGCGGCCCACAAAGCCCTCCCGATAGCGAGCCGCAGCCTGGGCCAGCACCGCGCGCATGCGCGCGTTGCGTTCCTTGCGCACCCGATGGGGAACCGGGTTGGGCATCCGGGCCGCCGCGGTCCCCGGCCGCTCGGAATAAGTGAACACATGCCCGCCGGCCAAAGGCAGGCTGGCGACAAAGGTCAGGCTTTCGGTGAACTCGGCCTCGCTTTCGCCGGGGAAGCCGACGATGATGTCGGTGGTAATGGCCACGCCGGGAATGCGGGCCACGGCCTCCTCCACCAGCGCGCGGAACGCGGGCGGCGTGGTTTTGCGGGCCATGCGTCGCAGGGTGGCCGCACTGCCCGATTGCAACGGCAGGTGCAGGTGGCGGGCCAGCCGCGGGTCCTGCCACAGGTCGAAGAACGCGGCGTCCAGGTCCCACGGCTCCAGCGACGAAAGCCGCAGCCGGGGGATGTCCAGGCGTTCCAGCAATTCGGCCACCAGATGCCGCAGGTGCCGGCGGGGGGTCAGGTCCGCGCCCCAGGAGCCTAAGTGCACGCCGGTGAGCACGATTTCCTGCGCGCCGCCCCGCAGCGCGGCCCGCACATCGGCCACCACCTCGTCGATGGCGCGGCTGCGTCCCGCGCCCCGGGCCACGGTGGTGATGCAAAAAGTGCAGCGGTTGTCGCAGCCATCTTGCACCTTGATGAAGGCCCGGGTGCGCAACCGCAGGCCGGGCAGGGGCTCCCGGGCCACGGGCTCCAGGTCAAAGGCCTCCAGGGGCTGGCCCAGCACGCGCGCGGCCAGCGCGTCCTTCTCGGGGTTGGGCACCACCCACCGCACCCGGGGCAGCGCGGCCGCGGCGTCGGGTTCCAAAGTCACCCAGCAGCCGGTGAGGGCCAGCGCGCCCGCGCCGGCCCGGGCCAGCTGCCGGGCGCGTTGCCGGCTGTCGGCCACGGCCTTTTGGGTGACCGCGCAGGTGTTGAGCACGACCAGGTCGGCCTGCGCCGGGTCGCCGACCAGCTCGTGCCCCGCGGCCCGAAAATAACGGGCCAGGCGTTCGATTTCCGCCTGATTGAGGCGGCAGCCTAAGGTGTCGAGGTAGATGCGCATGGTTCGAAGTTGGTGGTTGGTGGTTAGAAGTTAGAGGTTGGTAGTTAGAAGTTGGTGGTTGGTAGGTGGTAGTTGGCGGGTGGTGGGGGACGGCGCGTTGGCCATAGGGCCGGCCCGCGCCGCGCGGGTTCCCGCTTATGGCTCACGGCTCATTGCCCACCGCACCGCGCTTCAAGTTGGAACCCGGCGGTGGTGCACCGTTGCGCACGGCTTCGGGCAAGGGGTGGCCGCGGCCCACGCCCCGATACACAAAACCCAGCTCGGCCATGCGCTGCGGCTCGTAAATGTTCCGCCCGTCGAACAGCACCGGCTGCCGCATCAGGTCCCGAATGCGTTCCAGGTCCAGCTGCTTGAATTCGTTCCACTCGGTGACCACGATGAGCGCGTCCGCGCCCTGGGCCAGGGTGTAGGGGTCGGGCATCATGGTCACTTCGGGCAAAATGCGCCGCGCGTTGTCCATGGCAATGGGGTCATAGGCCCGCACCTGCGCGCCCCGGGCCAACAGCCCGCGGGCAATGTCGATGGACGGCGCTTCGCGCATGTCATCGGTGTTGGGCTTGAAAGCCAGGCCCAGCAGGCCCACGATTTTGCCGCGCAGGTCCCCCCCCAGCAGTTCGGCCACCCGCTCCACGGCCATGCGGCGACGGTCGGCGTTGATGTCCAGCACCGCGTGCAGCAGTTGGGGGTAGCGGCCCATATCCTCGGCCATGCGGGCCAGGGCCTGCACATCCTTGGGGAAGCACGAGCCGCCAAAGCCCAGCCCGGCT
>JALSPJ010000086.1 GCA_026985995.1 Anaerolineales bacterium | reverse complement strand
AAATGCGGGCCACCCGCTGCCGGTGCCCCACCTCGTATTGGGGCAGCACCCGTTGCCAGCGAAAGACCCACGCCCGTTGCGGCTCGGCCCGCAGCCCCATGATGTCGGCCAGCTGGGCCCGGGCCACGGCCAACAGCTCGGCTTCTGAGGCCTGGGCAATGGCATCGTCGCCGGCCCGGCCGAAGAACAGGCGCATGAGCACCCAGCCCTGGGGCGCGCGATGGGGGAATTTGCGGCTGGTCCAGGTGCCGGCCAGCAGGGGGCGGCCCTCCACTCGGGGCACCACGAAGCCGTAGCCCGGCATGGGGTGCGCGACCTGCTCGGCCCGGTAGGCCAGGCTGACGGTGGCCGTCGATGCGTAGGGCACGGCGTCTAAAGCTGCGGCCAGGTCCGGCGCCCAGGCCGCGGTGAGCCGCGCGGCCTGCCACGCGGGCAGGGCCAGGGCCACCGCATGGACCGTAAGGTCACCCTGCGCGGTGCGCACGCGCCATTGCCCGCGGCCGGTGGGTTCCACCGCCTGTACTTCGACGCCGGCCTCCAGGCGGGCCCGCTCGCGGAGCCCTTCCACCAGAGCCCGCACCCCCTGGGCCAACCCCTGCCGCAGGGTGACGAAGGCCGAGCCCCGGCCCCGCCGCGGCCGTCGTGCGGCCCGGCGCATGGCCAGCAGCCCCCACAGCAGGCTGCCGTAGCGCCGCTCCAGTTCCAGCAGCTGGGGGTAGGTGGCGGCCAGGCTCAGGCGGCGGGCGTCGCCGGCGTAAATGCCGGCGAACAGGGGCTCGACGATGTAGTGCAGCACCTCGGGGCCCAGGTGTCCGGCAATGAAGGCGGCCACCGAAATATCGTCCTGGCCCTGGGCCACCCGCCGGGGGAAGAGGTCCAGCGCGGCCCGCAGTTTACCCTTCCACGAGAGCAGGCGGGTGCGGAACAGGGGCCCCAGTCGGCCGGGAATCATCAGGGTCAGGCCCTCGGGCAGGGGGTGCAGCGCACCCCGAGCGTAAACGAAGGCCCCCTTGTGCCGCGGGTCCGTGCCCACGATGTCCGCGTCCAGGCCCAGGGCGCGCCACAGTTGCACCGCGGCCGGCTTGAAGGCCAGCACGCTGTCGGGCCCGCCTTCCACCACGAAGCCGTCTTGGGCCACGGTGCGAATGACGCCGCCCCACTGGGGCCGGGCCTCGAGCACGGTGACCTGCCAGGGCTGCGCGGCGGCCCGGGCCTGTTCCAGCACCTGGTGGGCCAGGCTCAGGCCGCCGATGCCGCCGCCGACGATGACCAAATGCCGGGGGGCGCTCATGGGGAACCGTCCTCGGACCGGGCTGCGGGTTGCGCGGCCAGGGCCTGCCAGACCAGGTCTTCCAGCGCGGCGATGAAGCGGGGGTGGGTGTTGAGCATGGCCGCGCGTTCCATGTGGATGCCCAGCTGGTCGGCGTGTTGGCGCAGTTCGATGTCTAAGTCGAAGAGCACTTCTTCGTGGTCGGTGAGGAAGCCGATGGGCACCACCAGCGCGTGTCGCACGCCCTGCCGGGCCAGGTCGGTGAAGACTTCCAGCACATCGGGGCCCAGCCAGGGCACCGCGCTGGCGCCCGCGCTTTGGTAGGCCACCTGCCAGCGGGTCAGCCCCGCGGCCTGGGCCACTTGCTGTGCGGTGGCGTGCACTTCGTCGGGGTAGGGGTCGCCCCGCTCGACCACCGCGGCCGGAATGCTGTGCGCGGTGAAAACGGTGGTCACCTCCGCGCCCTGGGGGAAGCGGCTCAGGGCTTCGCGCACCCGTTCGGCCCAGGCGGCGATGAACTCGGGATGGTCGCCCCACCGCTCGATGGTCAGGATGTGGGGCCGGGGCTCCAGGGCTTCGGCCGCGCGCCGCGCGGCCCGCAGGTAATTGGCCACGCTCACTTTGGAGTATTGGGGCGCCAGGGGCAGCGCCACCCAGCGCCGAAAGCCCGCGGCGTGGATTTGGCGGGCTACTTCCGCGATGCTGGGCTTCCAATAGAGATTGCCCACGAACACGCGGCTTTGGCGCGCCCGGGTTTGCAGGCGCTGTTCCAAAGCCCGGGCGATGGCCGCCACCCGCTGGTTCAAGGGGGAACCACCAATGCGGCGGTAGCGTTCCAGCACTTCATCGACCAGCGCCTCGGGGGTGGCGCGGTGATTGCGGATGTTGAGCAAGAAGGCCCGAATGTCGTCCCGGTTCAGGGTTTCGGGCGTGCCGAAGGAAAGGAGGAAGACCGCGAAGTTGTCCATGGGATGGCTCCTGGGAGGGGATAGAAGTTGGAAGTTGGTAGTTGGTAGTTGGTAGTTGGTAGTTGGTGGTTGGGGGTTGGTGGTTGGGGGTTAGCGGTGGGTATGCACCCATTCCACCAGCCGGCGCACCTGGTCCGGGTCGGTTTGGGGCAGAATGCCGTGGCCCAGGTTGAAAATGTGCCCCGGCCGGCCCGCGGCCTCTTCCAGCACCCGCTGCACTTCGGCCCGCAGGCGCTGGGGCGGCGCGAACAGGGCGATGGGGTCCAGGTTGCCCTGAATGGCGACCCGGTCGGGTCCGCCCAGGCGCTGCCAGGCGGCGTCCAGGCCCACGCGCCAGTCGACGCTGAACACCTCGGCGGGGATTTCGCGCACGGCCTCGAGGAAGCCCGCGGTGCCGGTGCTGAAGTAGATGCGGGGCACGCCCAGGTCACCCAGCGCGGCGAACAGGCGCTGGAGATGGGGCAGCACCGCGGCGCGGTACAGGCCCGGGCTGAGCGCACCCACCCAGCTGTCGAACACCTGCACGGCCTGCGCGCCGGCGCGCACCTGGGCCCGCAGGTAGTCGATGGTCACCTGGGTGAGCACTGCCATGAGATGCTGCCAGGCGTCGGGGCGCGCGTACATGAGGGCCTTGGTGCGGCGGTAGTGCCGCGAGCCACCGCCTTCGATGGCATAGGAGGCCAGGGTGAAAGGCGCGCCGGCGAAGCCGATGAGGGGCAGGCGGGGCTCCACCTGGCGCACCCCGCGCACCGTCTCCAGCACGAAACCCAAGGCCTCCTCGACGGCATACGGCTGCAGCCGGGCGATGTCGTCGGCGGTGCGCAAGGGATGCTCCAACACCGGGCCCTGGCCGGGCACGAAACGCAGCCCTAAGCCCAGGGGCTCTAAGGGTAGCAGAATGTCGGCGAACAAAATCAGCGCGTCCACGCCTAAGGGCTTGGGCAGCAGGGTCACCTGCACGGCCAGTTCGGGCGTGCGCAGCAGGGTGAGTAGGTCGTATTTTTCTCGCAGGGCCCGATATTCGGGCTGATAGCGCCCGGCCTGGCGCATGAACCACACGGGCGTGGCGTCGGTGGGGCGGCGATAACACGCGTCGAGAAAGCGGGACATGCGGGGCTCCTTGGGGGGAAGATGGAAGGATGGAAGATGGAAGATAGAGGATGGAAGATGGAAGGTGGAAGATGGGGGTTGGTAGGTGGTGGTTGGAAATTGGCGGTTGGGCAGTGGCAGGTGGCAGGTATGCCAACCACCACCCTCCACCCTCCAACCACTAACTTCCAACCTCTATCCTCCAACCTCTATCCTCTATCCTCACTCCTCCACACCTCATACGCGGCCTCGATGGTGCGCTGGATGACCGCGTCGTCGTGGGCCATGGAGAGGAACCCGGCCTCGAA
>JALSPJ010000085.1 GCA_026985995.1 Anaerolineales bacterium | reverse complement strand
GGTCATAATTGCGGTGGATGCTTCCGGCCAGGGAGTTTTCGATGGGCAACATGCCGTAGTCGGCCCGGCCTTCCACCACGGCCTGGAAGACATCCTCGAAGCGCCGACAGGGCAGGGTTTGGGGCGGCTGGGGGAAGTACTCCCACGCCGCGGCTTCGCTGTACGCGCCGGGTTCCCCTTGAAAGGCGACCACGGGGGTGGGGTTGGTCATGCGTGCCTCCACACAAAAAACGCCCGGCCGGGGAGGGCCGGGCGTGGGGTTCACCCTGAGGGGTGGGTTATTGGCCCATCTCCGGCGGGCACACCATCTTGTATTGCTCAAACTCGTGGGCTTCGTTGATGCGCACGATGATGGCGCACTTGATGGGGTCGCCCTGTTCGTTGAAGCGCATCTTGCCGGTCACGCCTTCATATTCGCTGATGTTGGCCAGCGCGTCGCGGATGCACTGCCGGTCCTTGGCCACATCGCCGGTCAGCTGACCGCAGCCCTCGATGGCCTTCTGCAGCAGGTGCACCGAATCCCAGGTCAGCGCGGCCACATCGTCGGGCAGCTCGCCATACTTGGACTGGAAGGCATCGATGAATTCCTTGGTCTTGCCCGTGGCGCCCTTGGTGGCCCAGTGGGTGCTGAAGTAGTAACCCACGCAGTCGTCGCCGCACAGCTTCATCAGCTCCGCGGAGCCCCACGAGTCGCTGCCCAGGATGGGCTTGTCCCAGCCCAGGTCCTTGGCCTGCTTGACGATGAGGGGCACTTCGCTGTAATACTGGGGCGTGAAGAGCACATCCGCGCCCGAGTTGACGATGTTGGTCAGTTGGGCGCTGAAGTCCTTGTCGCCGGTGGTGAAGGATTCAAAGGCCACCACCTCCATGCCCAGGTCTTCGGCCGCGGCCTTGAAGAATTCGGCCAGGCCCTTGGGGTAGTCGCTGGCGATGTCGTACAACACCGCCACCTTTTGGGCGCCGAATTCGTCTTTGGCGAATTGGGCCAGCACCTGACCCTGGAAGTCGTCGAGGAACGCGGCCCGGAACACATAGGGCCGGTTGAGGGTGGTGTTGGGGTTGGTGGACCAGGGGCTAATCATGGGCGTCTTGTGCTTGTTGGCCACTTCGCCCGTGGGCACGGCCTGCTTGGACGAATAGGGCCCGATGATGGCCAGCACCTGGTCCTCGGTAATCAGCTTGGTGGCCGCGGCCACCGCGGATTCGGCCTTAGATTCGTTGTCTTCGTGGATGACCTCGATGGTGTATTCCACACCGCCGACGGTAATCTTGCCGCCGGTCTCTTCCAGCCACATTTCGATGGCCCGCTTGCCGTTTTCACCCACCTTGGGAATGTCGCCGGTCAGCGGAGCCACATGGCCGATTTTGATGACGCCGCCATACGCGGCTTTGGGGGCCCGCTGGCAGCCACCTACCAGCGCGGCCAGGGCGAGCACGACTGCGACCCAAAAGGCCCATCGACGCATTGGTTCTCCTCCTTCGGGGAAAATCTGGCGGGCAAAGGCACTTTTCAGTTTAGGATGGAGCCTCTATTTTGTCAAGGTGTGCAGCACCCACCGGCAAACAGCCTCTCCTGACCTTTACACTCCGACTATTACGAGGGAAAAAACACCTCTGGCCGTCGGTTTGACGCCTTCCCCCGGGTTTGGCGTGGTATAACCTGCCTCATCTTCGCCCTCGGGAGGTCGGCCGTGAGACGCACCCTGGCGCGCGGCGTGCTTCGCGCCGCGCTGTGTTTGTTGCTGCTGGCCCTGGTCGGGCGCGTGCTGCTGCCCCTGGGAGCCCGGCGTCTGGCCCCCAGGGCCTTCCCCCAAACCCAGGGGGTTGTCCGCGTAGTCGGGTTGCAGGAACCCGTCACCGTGGCCCGGGACCCGTGGGGCGTGGCGCACATTTTCGCCGCCACCGCGCACGATTTGTTCTTTGCCCAGGGCTATGTGCACGCCCAGGAGCGGTTCTGGCAAATGGATGTGCGTCGGCGCATGGCCCAGGGTCGCCTGGCCGAGTGGTTCGGGCCCGCCTTCATTGCCACCGACCGTTTCTTTCGCACCCTGGACCTGCGGCGGGTGGCCTGGGCCGAGTGGCGCAGCCTGCCGCCCCAAGAGCAAGCCGTGCTGCGGGCCTACGCGGCCGGCGTCAACGCCTATTTGCGCCAGCGCCCCCCGGACCGGGTGGCCCTGGGCTATGCCCTGCTGGCCGCGGTACCCGGGCTGCAACCCCAGCCCGAACCCTGGAGCCCCGTCGATACCCTGCTGTGGGTCAAGCTCATGGCCTGGCACTTGGGCAGCAATGTGACCCAGGAGCTGGAGCGGGCCCTGCTGCTGCGCTCCCTGAGCCCGGCGCAAATCGAGCAACTATATCCGCCTTATCCCTACGATTTGCCGGTCATCGTCCCCTTCTTCCCCATAGGGGAACCGGCGCGGCCCCTGCCGCCGCCGCCGGACCTGCCGCGCGCGGCCGGCCATGTGCTGGAGCGCACGGCCCGGGCCATGCGCACGCTGCAACGCCAAACCGGGGCCCCGGCCGGGCCGTGGGGTTCCAACGCCTGGGTGGTGGGCCCCACCCACACCGTCACCGGCCGCCCCCTGCTGGCCGCCGACCCCCATTTGCCCTACGAGCAGCCGCCCGTGTGGTACGCCATCGCCTTGCACTGCCGCCCCCCGAGCGCCGCGTGCCCTTACGAGGTGGCCGGCGTTTCCTTCCCCGGCGTGCCCGGCGTGGTCATGGGGCACAACGGCCAGGTCGCCTGGGCCTTCAGCAATTTGATTCCCGATGTGATGGACCTGGTCATCGAGGCCGTGGACCCCGCGGACCCGAGCCGTTACCGCACCCCCGAGGGGTGGGCGCATTTTCGGGTGCGCACCGAAACCCTGCAGGTGGCCGGGTGGCCGGCCGTCACCTTTCAGGTGCGGGAAACCCGCAACGGGCCGGTGCTTTCCGATTGGGCCCGGGCTTTTCAACCCCAGGGCCCTTTTTGGAACCGACGGCCCTTCGAGCAGCGGGTGGGCCTGCCGTTGCCCGAGCCTTATGCCGTGAGCCTGCGGTGGACCGGGTTGCAGCCCGGCACCACCCTGCGGGCCTTCTTGGGCTTCATGCGGGCCCAAAACTGGGAAGACTTCCGCGCCGCAGCCCGTTGGTTCGACACCCCCGCGCAAAACATCGTCTACGCGGATGGGCACGGCACCATCGCCTATCAGATGCCGGGCAAAATCCCTCTGCGGGCCAACAACGATGGCCGCTGGCCCGCGCTGGGCTGGCGCGCCGACCACGAATGGCTGGGCTACATCCCCTGGGAGCACCTGCCCTATCGGGTGGACCCGCCCGAGGGCTACATCGTCACCGCCAATCAGCGGGCCGTGCCCTTCGACTATCCCTACTATGTGGCCTGGGACTGGGCCTATGGCTTTCGGGCCCAACGCATCGAGCAGGCCTTGGGGGAACGCCTGCGGCGCGGCCCCCTGACCGTGGCCGACATGATGGCCTTGCAGCTGGACGACGCCAGCACCAAATGGCCCATCCTGCGGCCTTATGTGCTGGCCCTGCGGCCAACTTCGCCCGCTCAGGCCCGCGCGCTGGCCCTGCTGCAACGCTGGGATGGCCGCATGCGGGCCGATAGCCCGGCCGCGCTGCTGTTCGCCGCG
>JALSPJ010000084.1 GCA_026985995.1 Anaerolineales bacterium | reverse complement strand
TTCCACGCCCCGGGCCGTGCGCACCGGTTCCTTCTTGTGCAGCCCAAACTCGGCCAGCACCGAGAGCTTTTCCACTGCAGCCCGGCTCAGCCCCCAAAAGTTGATTTTGAAGAACACTTCCCGCACACCCTTGGCCGCGAACGACAGGGGCAGCGTGGCCACTTCCGAATGCAACGACAAATGCATGGGCAGCACGCCCAGGGGCTCCACGAAGCAATAATCCTCGAACTCACTCAGCGGCGGCCGCTCCACGAATTCGCCGTCCCGGTAGACCATAGGCGGCAGGGTCATCTCGTCCAAAATCGTGGGCACTGCGTAAGTGAAGCGCACTTCGTCGTCGGGCGGCGGCAAAATGCCGTCGTAAATGCGGATGTATTCCACCGTATCTAAGCGGTCGGCCGCGTAGCGGGCCTGCACATTGGGAATGCCCGGTGCGGAGCCCATGCCCAACACCGCGGCCACCCCGGCCTGCCGAAAGCGCTCGTGCAGTTGCAGCTGCTTGCGGGTGCCGTGGAACAGGCCACCCATGTCCACATAAGGCACGCCTTCGGCCAGGCAGGCCTCCATGATGGGCAGGTTGAAGTAGTACACCACCGCGTTGACGCAGGCATCCGCGCCGTGCAGCACCGCGCGCAGGCCGCTCGCGTCGTTTACATCCACGAACTGCACCTGCACCTTAGGGCTGGCGATGGCCTGCGCCACCGCGTGCGCGTTGTCCAGGTTGTAATCGGCCAGCACCACTTCCGCCACCCGGGGGTCGTGGGCCAAAGTTTGCACCGCGATGCTGCCCATTTTGCCAGCACCGCCTAACACCACAATGCGCATCATAGCCTCCTGCTGGGGGGATTGCCTGTCAGGGTTCAGGGGTTAGGGGAACCGACGGCCTCGGGCCGCGGCAATTCCCACAGGGCCCAGGTGGGCATGACATCGAAGTCCAGCGCGTCGACGAAACCGGCCTCCAAACGCCGCTGCGCCGCGGCGCCCACCATGGCCGCGTTGTCGGTGCACAGGGCCAGGGGCGGAATGTGCACGGGCACGGGCGCTTCTTGCACCATGCGGGTGCGCAGCAAAGTATTGGCCGAAACGCCCCCGGTCACCAGCAGCGCGCGGGCGTCGAAGTGCTGCACCGCGGCCAGGGCTTTTTCCACCAACACATCCACCACCGCGGCCTGAAAGGAAGCCGCCAAATCGGCCACGGGCAGGGGCCGGCCGGCCTGCTCCAGGCGGCGCACTTCGCGCAGCACCGCGGTTTTCAGGCCGCTGAAGGAAAAATCCCACGAGCCGGCCAGGCGCGCCCGGGGGAAGGCAAAGGCCTTGGGGTTGCCCTGGGCCGCGGCCTGCTGAATGGCCGGGCCGCCGGGGTAGCCCAGGCCCAACAGCCGGGCCACTTTGTCGAAGGCCTCCCCCGCGGCGTCGTCCCGGGTGCCGCCCAGGCGACGGTAGCGCAAATGGCCTTCCATCAAAATCAATTCCGTGTGCCCGCCCGATACGATGAGCACCACCAGGGGGAAGGCGGGTTCGGGCCGGGGCTGCTCGCCGGCGAAGTGCAGCCACGCGGCGTAAATGTGGGCTTCCAAATGGTGCACGCCCAGCAAAGGCTTACCCGTGGCCAGGGCCAGCCCCTTGGCGAAGTTCACCCCCACCAGCAGGGAACCGGGCAGCCCCGGCCCCCGGGTGACCGCGATGGCATCGACCTCGGCCAGGCGCAGCGCGGCCTGCTTGAGCGCCTGCTCCACCACAGGGACAAAAGCGCGCAAATGCTGCCGCGAGGCCACCTCGGGGAAGACCCCACCGAACTGGGCGTGCAGCTCGGCCTGCGAGGCCACCACATGGCTGAGAATGCGGCGGCCATCTTCCACCACCGCGGCCGCGGTCTCGTCGCATGAGGATTCCAAAGCCAAAATACGGACCATAACGCCTCCTGGAGCCCGGCTCACCGCGCCAAACCGCCGCGCCTGGGCCGGGTTGCGCGTCATTCTATCACCAATTGGGCCGCGCGGCAACACCGGCGGCGGGCATAGCCAGGGGCTTTTCCAAGAATAGAGGACGAAGCCGCGGATAAACGCGGATGAGCACGGATGCTCGCGGATGGGCAAAGAGAACAGCGGTTGTATTTCAAGCTGAGCTCATCCCATACGGGGCGTTGTCGCGCGGTGGACTTCTCGCAACAGCCGGGCTACGGCGTGGGGGGCATCGAGATGGAGCATGTGTCCCGCGTGTTCTATAATGGCTATACGCATTAAGGCCGGGCGCAAACCCGCCAACCGTCGCGCCAGCGCGGCATATTTGCTGTCCCGCGCGCCGGCCACATACACCACCCGCGGGGCCAGCCGCGCCAGCGCTTCCCACAAGGGCGGTTGCCGCCCCGGGCTCATGCCGGCCACCACCGCGGCCATGGCTGCTGGGTCCTGCCGAGCCCGACGGGCCACCAGCGCGGCCCGCAACCCTGGCCGCCATCGTAGGCCAAACAACGGCAGCCTATACCAGGCCTCCAGAAACGCACGCAGCCCCTGCCGCCGCAGCCGCGCGGCCCGCGCCGCGTCTTGCGCCGCCCGCCGGGCCCGGGCCGCGGGTTCCACCAACCCCGGATGCGCGGCCAGCAGCACCAGCGCGGCCACCCGCTCGGCATGCCGCGCGGCCCACGCCAGGGCCACCCGCCCGCCTAAGGAATACCCCACCAGCACCACCGGCCCGCGCGCGGGCAGGCGCGCATCCAGCCAGGCCGTCCAGGACGCGTACGAAGGCACCCCACCCAGGGGCTCACGACCGTGCCCCGGCAGGTCCGGCGCCCACACCCGGGCCGGGCAAGGGCCTAAGCGCGCCCAGGCCTGCAACACCGCGGTCCAATCCGCGGCAGTGCCCAAAAAACCGTGCAGCAAAACCCAAACCGGTCGGCCCGTTCGGTCGGGTTCCCCGAGATTTAAAACAGAATGAGAGAAACAAGGGGTGACATTTGTCATTTCGTGCGCTTTTTAATGCACTTGTTAGCCTGATTTAAAGGGTCTATCACCTGGAAGGCCTACGATAAGGCCGCCCTTCAAGGATACCACCATCGGCCCTTTTCAGGAGCGCTTATGCCTCGCCTGCGCATTGGAACCCGCCGGAGCCGCCTGGCTTTGTGGCAAACCGAACAGGTGCGCGCCCAACTGCAAGCCGCCTGGCCCAACCTGGCCGTGGAAGTGGTGCCGTTCACCACCCGGGGCGACCGGCTGCTGCACAAGGCCTTGCCCGAAATTGGCGGCAAGGGGCTCTTTACGGCCGAGCTGGAGGCCGCGCTGCGCGAACGCCGCATTGACCTGGCCGTGCATTCCCTCAAGGACCTGCCCATCGAGCAACCCTCGGGCCTGACCGTGGCCGCGGTGCTGCCCCGGGAAGACCCCCGGGACGCGTGGCTGAGCAAGCACGGCCTGGGCCTCGACGCGCTGCCGCCCAACCCGGTCATTGGCACCAGCAGCCAGCGCCGCGCCGCGCAGGTGCGTCTGCTGCGCCCCGATGCCCGCATCGTGCCCCTGCGCGGCAATGTGGACACCCGGGTGCGTAAGGTCCTGGACCCCAACGGGCCTTACGACGGGGCCGTGTTGGCGCTGGCCGGGCTGCGCCGCTTAGGCCTGGAGGCGGCCATTACCCAGGTGCTGCCCCTGGAGACCTGGCT
>JALSPJ010000083.1 GCA_026985995.1 Anaerolineales bacterium | reverse complement strand
CTCCACCACATCGTCCTCGTTGTAACCGCGCACCACCACCGCGTTGATTTTGATGGGCGTGAGGCCGGCTTCTTCCGCGGCCTGGATGCCGTCGAGCACATCTTCCACATCGCCCCAGCGGGTGAGCCGGCGAAACTTGGTCGGGTTCAGGGTATCGAGGCTGACATTGACCCGCTGCAGCCCGGCCTGGGCCAGCGGGCGGGCCAGCTTGCGCAGCAGAATGCCGTTGGTGGTCATGGTCACCGTGC
Organism: Anaerolineales bacterium; assembly: GCA_026985995.1. Lineage (GTDB taxonomy): Bacteria > Chloroflexota > Anaerolineae > Anaerolineales > DRMV01 > JAADEN01. Next base: position 3,491 of record JALSPJ010000083.1, on the reverse strand, counting down.
GAATGCCGGGCGTGGCCGCAATCTGCCGCACCAAATCGACCACCCCGGCCCGCACCGTCGGTTCCCCCCCTGTGAGGCGAATCTTGTCGAAGCCCAAATCCGCGAACAATCGCACGAAGAACAGGACCTCGTCGTCCTGCATCAGCTCGTGGTTGGGCCGAAAGGTCATATCCTCGGGCATGCAATAGACGCAGCGCAAGTTGCAATGGTCGGTCAGGCTGATGCGCAGGTAATGCAGCCGCCGGCCGTAACGGTCGTGGGCCATGCTCGCACCTCGAATTTTTTAGACAGTTTTCTTGTAAATGTAAGTATACCACAAGGGGGAAGAGGGGAAGTTGGAGGTTAGAGGTTAGAGGTTAGAGGTTGGAGGTTGGAGGTTGGAGGTTGGTATAATGTGAAGGCCGTTTCTCGCCTATTCGTGCCATGCGAAGGAGCCTCGCCATGACCGCCTACACCTCTCGCCTGCCCGGTTTCTACAACCTGCCCTGGGAACAGCGTCGCCAGCGCCTGCTGGAGATAGGCGCGGTGGACCCCGATACCCTGGCCGCGCTGGGCGGCCCCCAGGGCCTCACCCCCGCGCTGGCCGATACAATGATCGAAAATGTCATCGGCGTCTACGGCCTGCCTTTGGGCATCGCCACCAACTTCGTGGTCAACGGTCGCGAGGTCCTGGTGCCCATGGCCGTGGAAGAGCCTTCCATCGTGGCCGGCGCGTCGTTCATGGCCAAGCTGGCCCGGGCCGGCGGTGGCTTTCACGCCCACGCCACCGAGCCCCACATGATTGGCCAAATCCAGCTGCTGGAAGTGCCCGACCCCCACGCCGCGCGGGTCCGCATTCTGCAGGCCAAAGCCCGGCTGCTGCAAAGCCTGCGCGGTCTGGCCCCCACCTTGGAACGCCTCGGCGGCGGCCCCCGGGACCTGGAAGTGCGCATCTTGCACCACCCCGCGCTGGGGGACTTCCTGGTGGTGCATCTCATCTACGATGTGCGCGACGCCATGGGCGCCAACGCGGTCAACACCGCGTGCGAGCACCTGGCCCCCCATCTCGAGGAACTCAGCCGCGGCCGTGCAGTGCTGCGCATCCTCTCCAACCTGAACGACCGCCGGCTGGCCCGGGCCTGGGTGCGCATCCCTGCCGCGGCCTTAGCCTTTGGCCCTTTCAGCGGCGAACAAGTGCGCGATGGCATCGTGGCCGCCTGGGCCTTTGCCGCGGCCGACCCCTACCGGGCCGCGACCCACAACAAAGGCATCATGAACGGCATTGACGCGGTGCTCATCGCCACGGGCAACGACTGGCGTGCGGTGGAAGCCGGCGCGCACGCCTACGCGGCCCGCTCGGGCCGCTACACTTCCCTGAGCACCTGGGAAGTGGACGCGGACGGCGCGCTGGTGGGTACCCTGGAGCTGCCCCTGGCGGTGGGCATTGTGGGTGGCGCCACCCGCGCGCACCCCACGGCCCGGGCCGCGCTGCGCCTCATGCGCGTGGGCAGCGCCCGCGAGCTGGCCGAAATTGTAGCCGCGGTGGGCCTGGCCCAAAACCTGGCCGCGCTGCGGGCCCTGGCCACCGAGGGCATCCAGCGGGGCCACATGCGCCTGCACGCGCGGCAAATTGCCATGGCCGCCGGCGCTACCGGCGAGCTGGCCCAGCGCATCGCCCGCCAAATGGCCGCGGAGGGCAATATCCGCCTGGAGCGGGCCCAGGAGCTTTTGCGCGCCTGGCAGCAGGGGGCGGGGGAACCGTCAGCCGGGCCGGGCCAGGAGCAGGGCGAATAGGCCCATGAGGGCCGCGCTCAACCGGGTGAGGCGCACACGCCAACGGGCCGACAGGCCATGCGCCCGGCTGAACACGGCCAGCAGCCCCGCGGAACCGGCCACGATGGCCGCATAGAACGCGGCCACCAGGCCCGCACCGGCCCATGGGTCCCGCCGCCAGGCCGCCAAAACAGGCGGGCCCAACACCGTGGCCCAAAAGATGTACACATTGGGGTTGAGCCAGTTGATGCTCACGGCCTGGAACAACGAGCGCTGCACGCCGGGGTCGGTTCCCCCCGCGGCGACCTCGGGCGCGGCCCGCCACAAGCGCCAGGCCACCCACAGCAAAAAGGCCGCGCCCACCCAGCGCAACGAAGCCAGCCACGCCTCGGGCAAACGGCCCAAAGCCCACAGGGTGAAGGCCACCACTGGCCCATCGCTGAGCACCGGGGTGAAGGCCAGGGGCCACGCGCCCTTCCAGCCCCGCTGCACGGCCTGGGCGAAGAAGAAGGCCTGCAGCGCGCCGGGCATGAGCGCGGCCGAAAGGCCCAAACCCGCGCTTTCCCACCAGGTCATAGGCACCTCACGGCGCGGCCGCGTCCACCCGGCCGGCGAGCAGCGCGGCGAAGAGTTCCTGCACCAAACGCGCCCGGCCCGGCGAAAAGGCCGCCGCGGACGCGGGTTCCACCTGCCACCCGGCCACCACCTGGGCCGGGGCCTGGCCCTGCAGCCACGCGGTCAGCCAGGCCGCATCCAGCTGCATCCACGGGTCGGGGAACACCCGCACATCGGCCTCGACGCCCGGGGGGCCATCCCAAATCACCGTCACTTCCTGAGCCCGCAGCCAGGCCACGGCCTGGGCCGCGGCCTGGGGCCCGCGCACATACACGGCCTCCAGGGGGGCCTCGGCCAGCAGAGCCTCCGCGGCCGCCTGCCACGCGTCCGGGTCTTCCACCCCGGGGGGCACTTCTCGGGCCACGGGGTAACGCACCATGGGCGGGTAAGCCGGCACGCACGGCCCGCACCAGTAGGCCGCCCCCCGGGCAAAAGCCTGAGCCACTTCGGCCGCGGCGTAACCCGGCGGCGAAGTGTACAGCAAACCGGCGCGCCAGTTCTCGGCGGCCAACACCGCGGTGTAGCCGGCCAGGAAGAAGCGCTGCTCCCAGGTGAGGGGCTCGGCCGCGACGATGGTCAGGTTGGCCGGCGGGGGCGGAGCCTCGGCCTGGGGTGGGGCCACGCGCCAGGCCAGCACCCGCACCTGGGGATGCGCGCCGGCCCACGCCCGGGCCTGCTCCTCGGCCATGGGCGGCAGCGCGATGAGCCCGACCACCGGACCCAGGTCCGCCGCGTCTTCCAGGTTGGGCACGACCACGACCCGCAGCCCCTGCTGCTCGGCCCAGGCGCGCGCGGTTGGGGCCCAGGCCTGGGCCTCGGGCGCGGCTTCGGGGGGCTGCACGATGACCAGCGCGGGGGCCGCGCGCGTGGCCGTCGCGGTTTGGGTTGGCGCCGCGGTGCGCAACGGCGAGGGCGGGGCGGTCAAGGCCGCGGGGGTGGGCAGCGCGGTCGGGCCGGTTCCCCCACCCGCGGCAGCGCAGCCGGCCAGAAGCACCGCCACCAGCCACGCCCAGCGCGGGCTACGGGTAAATGTCGTCCAAAACCGGCTCATAGAAACAGCGGCAGCCGTTGGGGTTGGAGCAGTCTTCCACTGGCAGCGCGGGGGCCTGGTCCGGCGGGTAGGT
>JALSPJ010000082.1 GCA_026985995.1 Anaerolineales bacterium | reverse complement strand
GGCGCAATCTTGTGCGCTTCCACCCAGAAATACACCGTCAGGTTGACCGACGAGTCGCCAAAGGTGTGGAACCAGACGAAGGGCGCAGGGTCCTCCAGCACATGAGGCAGGCGCCGCACCGCGTCCAGCGCCACCTGGCGCACCTTCTCCAGGTCGCTGTCGTAAGCCACGCCCACTTCCACCTCGACCCGCCGCCGCGGGGTGCGGCTGAAATTGACAATGGCCGAGGTGAACACATCCGCGTTGGGAATGAGCACCAGGCGGCCGTCCAAAGTGCGCAATTCCGTGGCCCGCAGGTCCACATCTTCCACGATGCCCGTGTAGCCCTGCACCTCGATGAGGTCGCCCATGTCAAAGGGTTGCATGAGCAAGAGCAGCACCCCGGCCACTAAGTTCTTGCTCACATCCTGCAGGGCAAAGCCCAGGGTAAAGCCAATGACGCCCAGCCCAGCCAAAAAGGCGCTGATTTGGAACCCCACCTGCTGCAAGGCCATGGTCACGGCCAGGGCGATGAGCCCCCACCGGGCCAGACGAGCCAGCAACAGCGCCACCTCGGGGTCCACCTCGCGCCCCTTGAGCCAGCGCAACAACGCGTTGGCCACGAGGGCGGCAATATAAACGCCGACCACCAAAATGACCAACGCGGCGAACAAATCGGGCAGGAAGGAAAGTACCTTGTCCAGCCAATACTCCCAGGTTGACATGACCGGCATGATGAAACCTCCTCGGCCAGAGATTGGTGCCTGCCCATTCATTTCCCGGGGGTGGGCAGGGGCAAAGCCGTGGGCAGCAGGCCGAAGGCCAGCACCCGGCTCGCGGCGGCTTCGGCCACCCACACCCGCCCGGCGGGGTCGAAGGCCAGCCCGTTGACCACCCCCAGGGGGCCGTCGGGGCCGTCTTCCCACAGGAATTGAGGCGCGCCCTGGGCGTCGAAGACCAGCACCCGCCCGGCTTCAGGGTCCGTGGCATATACCCGGCCCTGGTCGTCTACGGCCAGATAGGGCTTGTTCTCCACGCCCTGGCCGTACCAGGCTTCCACATCCCAGGCCCGCACAAAGGCCAAAGTGTTCGCGTCGGCCCAGGCAAAAACCTGAATGCGCTGGTTCCAGGTATCGGCCACATAGAGCGCGGCGTCGGGGCCGATGGCCAGGCCCACGGGCTCCTCGAACTGGCCCGGGCCGGTTCCACCCCCGCCGATTTCGGTGATGTAGCGCCCCTCGGCGGTCAGCACCACGATGCGCTTGTTGCCCGTGTCCGCGATGTACACCCGGCCCTGGTCGTCCACGACCACCTCCCGGGGGCCGTAGAAGCCGGGCTGCGCGCTGGTGGGCACCGTGTCCACCGTGCGCAGCAGGGAACCGTCGGGGGCGAACTGCTGCACCCGCTGGTTCCAGGTATCGGCCACCCACACGCTGCCATCGGGGGCCACGGCCACGCCCCAGGGCTCGTTGAAAGTGCCCGGCGAACCGGGGATGTTTTCCGCGTCGGGCTGGCCCCAGGCGGCCAGCACCTGGCCGGTGGCCGGGTCCCAATGCACGATGCGGTGGTTGAAAGTGTCGGCGATGTAGAGGGTGCCGTCGGGGGCCACGGCTACATCCCGGGGGCCGGCCAGGGGGCTGGTGGAACCCAACCCGGGGCCGACGACCGCTTCCACCGGCAGGGTGACCCGTCGGCCCTCGAAGGGGTCGCGCACTATGGGCGCGGCCTCGGGCGACGCGCCATATTCCCACATCTTGGCGGCCACATCATAGCGCACATACAGGCGCATGGTGTCCACCGGGCTCCAGTTGCCGGGCCGCAGGTCCTTGCCCGTCACCTGGTTGTAGAGGGTGAAATCCCGATGCAGCCAGATTTGGAACAGCGCGGCCCGCATGGCCGGGTCGCGGAAAGCGTTGACGATGCGCTCCCAGGTGAGGCCGCGATAGTCTTCGGTGGGCCACACCATGCGCTGGTAATCGAAGCGCAAATAGCGATTGGCGACGACGGACTCGATTTTGCTATAATTTTTGGCGCCCACCAAAATCACCGGCACTTCCCGCAGAGAGCGGTCGGGGTTGGCGCCGTAGAAGCGTTGTTTGGTGTAGTGGCGCAAATACCAGCTCAGGGGCCAGGAGACCGCGTCGTCGTAAGCCACGGGCAGGTTATCCCGACCGTCGAAGGCCCGCTGGGCGATGCGCTCGATTTGCTCCATGGCCACCCGCACACCGTGGGCCGCGTGGGCGTAGACCAGGAACTCGTTGGCCTGGTCATAATTTATGTAGGCGGCCTGATACGCGGTGTGCCAGGTGAACCCGGCCAGCACGCCGAAAAGGGTCAGGGCCACGGCGGCGCCCAAAACCCGTTCGGGCACCCGGCTGCTGAGGCGCACCAGGCCATAGCCCGCGGCCCCGGCCACCAGCGCGTAGAGCAGAAAAGTGCCCGTGGCCCGCAGGGCTTCCAGGCTTTTGCCCTGGAAGGGCGGCTGGGGGCCCAACAGCTGCCCCACGCCCCGGCCCACGGCCAGGGCGAACAAGGTGAGCAAGCCCAGCAACAGCAGCAAGCGCGGGAATTCCCCCGCGGCCCGGCGCAAGGCCTCGGCCTGGCGGCCCAACCACCAGGCGGTGAGCAAGATCATGGGCCAGGTGATGTGCACCGTGAGCCAGGGCATCTTTTCGCCGGCGATGGTGTAAGCCAGCACGCTGGTGAAGCCCCAGAACCACAGCAGGGCCACCACCCGGCGCTGGGAGAGCGCCCCCGAGGACGCATCGTCGTCGGACGCGTCCGGGGCCGAGGTCGGTTCCCCCGGGGAACGCCGCAGCCAGGCCCACCCCTGGCGCAGGCCCACCACCAGGAAGCCCAGCGCGGGCAGGTATTCGTAGATGGGGATATGGATGACCAGGTAGTAATACCAGGGCTGATTGCCCCGCTGCACGCCCTGCTGCTCGAGCCAGTAGCCCAACGAGCCCACCAGGCCCGAGAAGAAGCCGGGGCCGTTGGTGAACAGGGAAGTGTAAAGCACCACAAACACGGCCCAAAAGAGCGCGGCCTGGGGCCACCAGGCGCGCCAGTTCCACAACCAGCGCACCAGGCCCACGCCCAGCAAGGCCAGGGCGAGGATGACCGCGGCCGAGACGCCTACCGCGGGCCAGGTTTCGGAGAGGGGGTCGAAGCCCCAGGCCTTGACGAAGAGGGGGGCCAGCATGGGGGCCACCAGACTGAGTTGCAGCACGATGAGGTGGGTCTCCCGCAACTGGCGCAGGCGCCGCCAGTCGTAGCCGGTGAAGAGGAAGAGCAGGGCCGCGGCGAAGCTCAGCCCGGCCAGGGCGACGAAGAACAGGCCGTACGGGGTGAAGCCCAGGAAGCGGGTCACGGCCTCGCCTTCCTGGGTGCGCAGGGTGACGCCCTGGGCGGCCAGGCGGGCCAGGCCCAGCTCGGTGAGCAAGGCCAGCGCGGCCAGCACCAAAGTGGCCAGCATGGCGAAGGCGAAAGTGCGCCGCCGCAAGGGGATGCGCCATTCTTCCCGGGCCGCGCGTTGCAGGATGCCCAGGCCGAGAAAGACCAGGGCCTGAGCCGTGTAGATGAAGGCCGTCTCCTTGGCCGTGTAGTGCAGCACCAGGGAGGTGGTGAGCCAGTAGAGATAGCGCGTTTGGCCCGTGTCGAGGTAGCGCAGCATGGCCCACAGCATGACCACGCCGAAGAGGCCGACCAGGGCCTCGTTGCGCGCGTAGCGGCCGTAGTAGAGCATGTAGGGGGAAATGAGCATCAGTCCGGCCGCGAACAGGGTCCCCCGCCGGAT
>JALSPJ010000081.1 GCA_026985995.1 Anaerolineales bacterium | reverse complement strand
ACAGGAGCTCAGCCAACGCCTGACCGAACCCACCTGGGTGTGCGGCGAATTCGACGCGGAGCAACGGGCCATTTTGGCGAAAAACCGCCATATTCGCCTGGGCACCCCGGCCCAATGCACCCGCCGCCCCGGCCTGCTGGCCGAATTGGCCTGGCACGCGTGGCAGCGCGGCCATGTGGATGACCCCACGACCCTGGTGCCGTTCTATGTCCGCACCCAAACCCCCATCCCCGCCTGAGGCCCTGCCGCCGCGCCTGGCCCTGCAGCCCGTAGTGCGCCCCATGCGCGGCGAAGACTTGGACGCGGTGACGGCCATCAGCGCCGCGTCGTTCGCCGGGCCGTGGTCACGGCGGGCCTTTGCCGCGGAGCTGCGCAACCCCCACAGCCGGGCCTGGGTGGCCGAAGCACCCATCGCCGCGGGCCGCCCCGCGGTGGTGGGCATGATTGTGCTGTGGCTGCTGCCGCCCGAGGCCGAAATCGCCACCTTTGCCGTGCACCCCCACTGGCGGGGCCGCGGCCTGGGCCGGGCCCTGCTGCGCCACGCGCTGGCGTGGGTCTGCCGCCGCGGCGATGTGCAGCGCGTTTTTCTGGAAGTGCGCGTCGACAACGCGCCCGCGCAGGCCCTCTACCGGGCCTTCGGCTTCGTGGAAGTGGGTCGCCGACGGGGTTATTACCACACACCCCAGGGCCGCATCGACGCGCTGGTCATGCGTCGCCCCTGCGGTTTGGGGAGCCCTGTGCCATGACCCAACCCACCTGGCCCTCCCTGGAAGCCATTGCCCAGGCCGTGCGCGCCTGCCGGGCCTGCGACCTGCACCGCACCCGCACCCAAGCCGTGCCCGGCGAGGGCCCGGCCACCGCGCGCGTCATGCTCATTGGCGAGGCCCCTGGCGCGCACGAAGACCGCACCGGACGCCCCTTCGTGGGCGCGGCGGGCAAAACCCTGGACCGTCTGCTGAACCTGGCCGGGCTGCGGCGTGAGCAGGTGTTCATCACCAACCTGGTCAAATGCCGGCCGCCCAAAAACCGCGACCCGCGCCCCGCGGAGCTGGCCGCCTGTCGCCCCTTCCTGCGGGGCCAAATCGCGCTGCTGGACCCGGTGCTCATTTTCACCTTGGGCCGCTTCGCGCTGCAATACTTCTTCCCCGGGGCCCGCATTGGGCAGCTGCACGGCAAACCCGTGCAGCGAGGCTCCCGCTGGATTGTGCCCATGTATCACCCCGCGGCCGCGCTCTACCGCCCCGCGCTGGCCCCGGTGCTGGAAGCCGACTTCCGCGCCGCGCGCCCCCTGGTGGCGCGACTGCTCAACACCCAGGCTTGACGAGGCAAGCCCATGCGCGTGGATGTGTTCACCCTTTTCCCCGAAGTGTTCGAGCCCTACCTCAACCTGAGCATTTTGGCCCGGGCCCGGCAAAAGGGCCTGCTGGAAGTGCACCTGCACAACATTCGCGATTGGGCCACGGACCGGCACAGGACCGTGGACGACGAGCCCTATGGCGGCGGCGGCGGCATGGTGATGAAGCCCGAACCCATTTTCGCCGCGGTGGAAGATGTGCTGGGCCGCCCGCCCCAGGTGCCGGTGATTTTGCTCACGCCCCAGGGACGGCCTTTCACCCAAAAGGTGGCCTGGGAGATGGCCCAATGGCCCCACTTCGCGCTCATCGCCGGGCGCTATGAGGGCATCGACGAACGGGTGCGGCAGCATCTGGTGACCGACGAGCTCTCCATCGGCGATTATGTGCTCACCGGCGGGGAACTGCCGGCCCTGGTGGTCATCGACGCGGTCACCCGGCTGCTGCCCGGCGTGCTGGGCGACCCCGAAGCGCCCCACAAGGATTCCTTCAGCGCCGGCCTGCTGGAACACCCCCACTACACCCGGCCGGCGGCGTTTCGCGGCTGGCGGGTGCCCGAGGTGCTGCTCTCGGGGCATCATGCCGAAATCGCGCGCTGGCGCCGGCAAGAGGCCCTGCGTCGCACCTGGGAGCGCCGACCGGACCTGCTGGCCCACGCGCGCCTCAGCGACGAAGACCGGGCCTTTCTGGCCCGGCTGGAAGCCCAGCGCCGCGCCGCGGCCGACGCCCGGCCCGACGCGGACGCGCCTTCCCCCACACCCCCGGAGGAAGCCTGATGCGCACCGAGCGTTTTCCCTGGGGCCGCACTTTTGCCCTCGCGTTTGGGTTCTTCGGCATCAGCCTGGTGTGGCCCATTTTCAATAACTTCGTGCCCTTGCTGCTGGCCAAGCGTGGCGTGGGCCCTGCGCTCATCGGCGTGGTGATGACCTGGGACAACTACTTCAACATCTTCGTGCAGCCCTTGGCCGGTGCGCTCTCGGACCGCACCCGCACCCGTTGGGGCCGCCGCCTGCCGTGGCTCATGGTGGGCGCGCCTCTGGCCGCGCTGGCCTTCGTGGGCATTCCCCTGGCCCGCACGGTGCTGGCCGTCATGCTGGCCATCGGTGTGACCAATTTCGCGCTGGCCGTGTTCCGCGCGCCCACCATCGCCTTGCTGGGCGACCTCTACCCGCCCGAACAGCGCAGCACGGCCAACGGGGTCATCAACCTGATGGGCGGCCTGGGCGCGATTTTGGCCTTTTTGGTGGGCGGCGCGCTCTACGAAGCCGCGTTGGGCCGCTGGGGGCTGCGGGCCGCGGAGGTCACGCCTTTTGCCTTTGGCGCGCTCATGTTGCTGCTGGCTACGGCCATGGTGGTGTGGCGGGTGCGGGAACCCGAGCAGCCGGCCGGCTCGGGCCGCGAGGACGCCGCGGATTGGAAAGCCGTGTGGGCCGCGCTGCGGGGCCGGGGCCGTGGCTGGCAGCCCGGGGTGGGGCGTTTGCTGCTGGCGCTGGTGGCCTGGTTTTGGGCCTACAGCCTGCTGGAAGCCTGGCTGTCGTCCTTTGGCAAATTCGTGCTCGGCCTGAGCGAAGGACAGGTGGCCATGTACACGGCCGCGTTGCCCCTCACCTTCGTGCTCATGGCCCTGCCCGCGGGCATGGCCGGAACCCACTGGGGACGACGGCGGGCCATTGCCGCGGGGTTGCTGCTGCTCATTCCCCTGTTGGGGGTGGGCACTTTGGTGCGCTCGGCCCCGGCGCTGGCCGGGCTGTTGGCCGCCCTGGGCGCGGCCTGGGCCCTGGTAAATGTGAACGCGCTGCCCCTGGTGTACGACTATGGCCCCGAGGGCCAGGCCGGGCTGATGACCGGGCTGTATTACATCGCCTCGAACTTAGCGCTGATTTTGGGCCCGCCGGTGATGGGCCTGGTGCTGCAGGCGCGGCCCGGGGCCTATGGCCTCATGTTCCCCCTGGCCGCGGGCGGCATGGCCGTGGCCGCGGGGCTGCTGTTTGCCCTGCCCCCGGCCCGGCGGTAACCCCGGGGGAGGATGGGGAAGGTTGGAAGGTTGGAAGTTGGTGGTTGGGGGTTGGGGGTTGGAG
>JALSPJ010000080.1 GCA_026985995.1 Anaerolineales bacterium | reverse complement strand
CGCCCCCACCGCGCTCCCCGCTCCCTGCTGACCGCTGACTGCTCTTTTTCATCCGTGTCCTTCCGTGTTTTTCCGTAGTTTTTTCTTTTTATCCGCGTTTATCCGCGTGCATCCGCGGTTTCCTCCTCCGCGCGCCCCTGCCGCGGCGGGCGTGGCGGTGGCGGGTATAATCCCCCCATCCCCGGCAGGAGGTTGTCATGGACGCAGCAATTCCCCCTGAGTGGGCCGCGCGCTACCCCGTGTGGGTGCCCATCCAGGTGCGCTATCGCGACCTGGACGCGTTGGCCCATGTGAACAACGCGGTGTATTTTTCCTACCTGGAACTGGCCCGGGTGACTTATGTGGAACGCCGCATCGGCCCGGTCAAGCCCCAGGATTACACTTTCGTCATCGCCCGCTTAGAGCTGGACTTTTTGGCCCCCCTGCATTTGGGTGACCGGCCCGCGGTGGGCATCAAGCCCGTGCGGGTCGGACGGTCGTCCTTCGCCTTTGGCTATGTAGTGCTGGAAACCCGTCACGCGCGCCTGACGGCCCGGGGGCAAAGCGTGCAGGTGTTCATCGACCGGGCCACGGGCCGCCCGCAGCCTTTGCCGGCCCAATGGCGCGCCGCGTTGGCGGCCGACCTGGCTCACTTCCCGCCGGAGGAACCCGCATCGGGCGGCGCGGACGCCGGTTCCCCCGGGTGAGGGCCAAGCCGGGCCAGCGCCCTGGCCACTACCCGCGGCACCCCCGGCCCTACATCGGGCCGCTGCAGCGCGGCAATGGGAAACCACGCCGCGGCCGCGGCGTCGTCGGCCGCGTGCACCTCCGTGGGCCCCGTGGGCGTGAGCAGCACTTCGGCAATGACATAATGATAGCGCACCCGGCCCGCGTCGTCGCGTTCGATGTATTCGTACACATCCACCACATCCACGGGCCGGGCGTCCAGGCCGGTTTCTTCGAGCAGCTCGCGGCGCGCGGCCGCCAGCACGCTTTCGCCCAGCCGCACCACGCCGCCCGGAAAGGCCCACATGCCCCGGCCCGGTGGGCGGCCGCGACGCACCAACAGCACCTGGCCCTGGTGCAGCACCACCGCCCCCACCCCCACCCAGGGGCGTTGCGGATAGACGCGCGTCGCGGCCGCCTCGGTCATGGCCCTATCCGAACAGGCCGCCCAGGCCCTTTTGCAGCATGTCGCCCAGGTCCGGCGCGTCGCCGGCCAGCAGCTTTTCCACCTGGGAGCCCCACGGCTCGGGCAGCTTGGTCTTGAGGAAATCGACCACCACTTCGACGGCCTGGCGGGCCACTTCTTCGCTCAGCCCCGTTTTCTCGACCACCATCTTGACCACTTCGTCCATGGCATTTCTCCTGAGGAAGGTTCGCGCGGCCGTGCCGCGCCTCTATTTTACCCCAGCCCGTAGTACAATTGGCCGCGTCGGTACCCTGCACAGCCCCGGGCTGTTGGCCCGGTTTCGAGGGCGTATGAGCGAGCATCTCTATCTCATTCACTACAGCAGCGATATTGGCCTCAAAGGCAAAAATCGGGGCGATTTCATCAAGCAGCTCAAGCGCAATTTGCGCCGACAACTGCCCTTGCAGCAGGTGCGCGAAGTGTGGGGGCGTTTGCTGGCCTGGGGCCCGCGGCCCGACCTGAACCTGGCCCGGGTATTTGGCGTGGCCTGGTGGGCCGTGCCTCGGGAGGTGCCGCCCCGCTGGGAGGCCATCGTCGAGGCCGGGGTGGCCCTGGCCCGGGAGGCGGTGGCCCGTCGCGGGGTGCGCACTTTCGCGGTGCGGGCCCGGCGGGCCGACAAATCCTTCCCCAAAGGCACCCTGGCCATGGAGCGGGAATTGGGCGCGGCCATTGTGCAGGCCACGGGCCTCGGGGTGAACCTCACCCGGCCCGACCTCACCGTGCGGGTGGAAATCATCCCCGGGCGGGCTTTCGTGTTCACCGACGCGCACCAGGGCTTTCAGGGCCTGCCCGTGGGCACCGCGGGCAAAGTGCTGGGGCTGTTTTCGGGCGGCGTGGATTCCCTCATCGCCGCGTGGCTCATGGCCCGCCGGGGCGCGTCCGTGGAGCTGGTGCACTTTCACGCCTTCACCGCGGCCCGCTACGCGCACCACGACAAAGCCGGCCACCTGGCCCAGGCCCTGGCCGCGTACATCCCCGGCCTCAAGGTGCACTATGTGCCCTATCACCTCTTCCAGGCGGCCACGCTGGACCTGCCCCCGCGGGAAGCGCGCTACGAGCTGGTGGTGTTCCGCCGCTTCATGGCCCGCCTGGCCGCGCGGCTGGCCCGGCAGCGGGGCGCGGCGGCCATCTTCACCGGCGACAGCCTGGCCCAGGTGGCTTCCCAAACCATGGAAAACCTCACCGCGGTGGACGCGGGGGTGGATTTTCCCCTCTTTCGCCCCCTCATCGCCTTCAACAAGCAGGAAATCATCGCCTGGGCCGAGCGGCTCAAGTTCTACGACCTGGCCAAGCAGCCCTACAAGGATTGCTGCTCCATCATCTCCAGGAACCCGGCCACCCGGGCCCGCTTAGAGGTGGTGGAAGCCATTGAGCAGCGCGTTGGCCTGGAGGGGGTGCTGGAAGCGTCGTTGGCCGAGGTGGAGACCATTGCTTACCCGGCCGACGATTTACCGGCGTGGGAGGACTGAAGCGCCATGACCGGCTGGGTGGTGTATCGCTGCGCCAACCCGCGCTGTGGGCTGCGTTTTCCGGCGGAAGAGGGGGTAGGGCGTTGCCCCCGCTGCGCGGGCCCGGTGACGCGGGGGGCCCGCTGGGCCGCACCTCCGCCCGAACCGCCGGGCCCCGGCCCGCGGCCGGCGTTGCCCCGCCGCGCGGTGGTGCTGGAAAACCTGCGCAGCGCGTGGAATGTGGGCGCGCTGCTGCGGGTGGCCGATGCTGCCGGGTTCCACCACGCGTTTTTGGTGGGCATCACCCCCACGCCCGCACACCCCCAGGTGGCCAAAACCGCGCTGGGCGCGCAGCACAGTGTGGGCTGGTCGTGGCATCCCAACGGTGTGGCCCTGCTGCGCACCCTGCGGGCCCTGGGCTGGACCTTGTGGGCCTTAGAGACCGCGGCCGAGGCCCAGGCGTTGCCCCCCGGCCAAAAGCCGCCGGACACACCCTGGGCCTGGGTGGTGGGCAACGAGGTCACGGGGCTGGACCCGCAGGTGTTGGCCCTGTGTCAGCGGGTTTGGCGGCTGCCCATGCGGGGCCGCAAGCGTTCGCTCAATGTGGCCACCGCGTTCGCGGCCGCGGCTTATCGCCTGGCCGACCGCGCGCTCGCGTCCGGCGAAGGGGCCAACGCCCCGGCTGCGGCGCGCGCCTGACGAGGAGGTTCCCCATGCGCCGTTTGACATTGCCCCGGGGGCAGGTGGAAATTCGCCATCTGGAGACCATCGAAGAGATGGAGCAGGTGGTGGAAGTGCAGCATCGGGCCTGGGAGGGGCGGATGCAGGTGGTGCCCGCGTCGTTGTTGCTCACCGTGGCGCACGAAGGCGGCGTGGTGCTGGGCGCCCGGGCCCTGGAGCTGCCGGAGCAGCCGGTGGTGGGGTTCGTGTTCGGCTTTTTGGCCCGCCATCGCATGCCCGGCCGCGCGCCCTTCTACAAGCACCACTCCCACATGTTGGGCGTGGTGCCCGAGTGGCAGGGCCAGGGGTTGGGCTATTGGCTCAAGCGGGCCCAATGGCAGGCCGTGCGGCACCAGGATTTGCCCCTCATCACCTGGACTTTCGACCCCCTGTGGGGGCGCAATGCACATCTCAACATCACCAAACTGGGTGGCATCGCCCGCACTTATTACCGCAACCGCTATGGCACCATGACCGACCCCCTCAATCGGGGCTTACCTTCGGACCGGGTGCTGGTGGAAGTGTGGGTCAATTCCCGGCGGGTGCTGGAACGGATGCGCGCCGAGCCCCGCCGGCCGCTGGATTTGGCCCATTTCTTCGCCGCCGGCGCGCGCATTCTCAACCCGGCCCCGCTGAACGCCGCGGGGTGGCCCGAACCGCCGGCCGAGGTGACCTTCCCCCAACCGGCCGCGGAGCGCATCGTGCTGGTGGAAATTCCCGAAGACTGGTTTGGCCTCAAGGCCGCGGACCTGGACCTGGCCTTGCGTTGGCGGCTGCACATTCGGGAGGTATTGGAGACCCTCTTCGCCCGGGGGTATCTCATCACTGAATTCATCCACCTGCGCGGGCAGCCGGGCCGCAGCTTCTACGCCCTCAGCCACGGCGAAAGCACTTTGGGCTGAGCCCGCGCCGGCTGCCGCGCAGCAACCGCGGTGTCCTTTTCGCTTCCCACGCCCAACACCCACTTCAGGAGGCATCGTATGGCCCAATTGCGCATTGCCGTGCCCACCGAAGACGGCGAACGCATCAGCGCCCACTTTGGGCAGGCGCCCCGCTATGTGGTCTTCATCGTCGAAGACGGGCGCATTGTGCGCCGGGAAGAGCGCCCCAAAGCCCACCACAGCCACCACGACCACGGGCATCAGCACCACGACCACGACAACGGCCACGGGCATGGCCATGGGCATCACTTCCAGGACATGATTGCCAACATCCGCGATTGCCAGGTGGTCATCGTGGGCGGCATCGGTCAGCCGGGCTATCAGCGCCTGTTGGCCGCCGGCTATGAGGTGTATTTGACCGGCGGGCGCATCGACGACGCGGTGCAGGCCTACCTGCAGGGCCGTCTGCAATCGGACCTGCGGCGGGTGCACCGGCACTGAGCCGCGGCGACCATGCCCCGCCGCCCGCAACGCACCGGCACCCCCCGGGGGCTGGCCGGGTTGCTTTACGCCTTGCGCTTGGTGGGCCCGGCCAACGCGTGGCGCGCGCTGGCCTATAGCCTGCGCCGGGCGTGGCGCGCGCGGCGGCCCCTGCCGCCGTTGCCCGGCCCCCGTTTGCCCTTGGGGCCGCCTTTGCATGGGGAACCGACGGCCCATGGCGCGCGGGTGCATTTCGCGGCCGGGGTGCACCTGGAGCTGACTTTTTTGGCCCCCGAGACGGTGCGCCTGAGCTGGCACCCCGGCCCGCGGGTGCCCGATTGGGGCCGCCCGCCCTGGCCGCACCCCCAGCCCCGACCCATCTGGCAGCCCCACCCGGCTTCGGGGCTGGGGCAGCTGCGCACCGCGGCCCTGCACTTGCACATCACCCCCGCGGGGCTGGTGTGGCAGGTGCCCGGCCGGTCGCGGCCCTTTCGTTACGACCCCTGGCCCTGGCCCCAGCCCCGAGGCTGGCTGCACCGGGTGCCCTTGCCGCCCGAAGCCGCGGTGCTGGGCCTGGGCCTGCGGGCCGCGGGGCCCAATTTGCGGCCCGGCACCTACCGCCTGTGGAACCGGGACCCCGGCGGCTCCTACGGCCCGGGGGAGGACCCGCTATACCTTTCCATCCCCGTGGTGTGGGTGGTGCAGCCGGGGCAATGGCCTTACCTGTGGTTCTACGAAAACCCCGCGGCCGGCGAGGTGCGCCTGAACGCCGCGGGCATGACCTTCGCCTTCGAGGGCGGCCCCGCGCAGGCCCTGCTGGTGGTGGGCCCGCCCCGGGTGCTGGCCCGCCGTTGGGCCGCCTATAGCGGCTTTCCGGCCCTGCCCCCGCGCTGGGCCTTGGGCTTTCACCAATCCCGCTGGGGCTACCGCACCCAGGCCGAAGTGGAAGCCGTGCTGCGGGGCTATGCGGACCACGACTTGCCCCTGCACGCGCTACACTTAGACATCGACCACATGCATCGCCGTCGCGTCTTCACCGTGGACGCGCGCCGGTTCCCCAACCTGCCCCAACTGCAAAAGCGGGCCGCGGCCCAAGGCGTGCGCCTCGTGCCCATCGTCGACCCCGGCGTGGCCGTGGACCCGCACGCGCCCCGCTACCGCCAGGGCCGGGCGCAGGGCTACTTTTGCACCGATGCCCAGGGCCGGGAAGTGCACGCGCCCGTGTGGCCCGGCTGGTGCGCGTTCCCCGACTTCACCCGGCCCGAAGTGCGGGCCTGGTGGCAACAGGCCTACGCCGCGCTGTGGACCTGGGGTGCGGCCGGTGTGTGGCACGACATGAACGAGCCGGCCACTTTCGCGGCCTGGGGCGACCCCACCCTGCCCCCCGACACCCGCCATTTGGGGGAACCCCCGGGAGACCATCGCCTGTGGCACAACCTCTATGGCCTGCACATGAACCGGGCCGGTTGGGAAGCCCAGCGGGCCGCATTCCCCCAGCGCCGGCCCTGGCTGCTCAGCCGCTCGGGGTGGGCCGGGGTGCAACGCCAGGCCTGGAACTGGAGCGCGGACCTGGAAAGCAGCTGGCCGGCCCTGCGGCTGGTCATCCCCCAGGCGCTGCATTTGGCCCTCAGCGGCCAGCCTTACTACGGGCCCGACATCGGCGGTTTTTCGGGCGACCCCGGCCCCGACTTGTTCGTGCGCTGGTTCCAGCTGGCCGCGTGGCTGCCTTTCTTCCGCCTGCATTCGTCCATTGCCTCCGCGCCCCGCGAGCCGTGGCGCTGGCCCTCCGCGGTGCAGGATGCGGTGCGGCGGGCGCTGCAAACCCGGGTGCGCTGGCTGCCCTACTGGTACACCCTGGCCTGGTGGAGCGCGCGCACGGGTGAGCCCTTGGTGCGGCCCCTGGGGTGGGTGGAACCGACGCGGCCCGCGGCCTGGCTGCAGGGCCGGGCCTTTTTGGTGGGCCCCGCGTTGCAGGTGTGGCCCGTGTTGGAACCCCGTTCCGGCCCCGCGCCCGACCCCGGCCCCGGCTGGTTCCCCCTGCCCGCTGAAGGGGATGGCCCGCGGGTGTTCCTGCGGCAGGGCTGGGCCGTGCCCACCCACGCAGCCGACGGCGCGCTGGAATGGTGGGCGGTCGCGCCTCGGGGCGACAAACCGACCCGGGGGTGGGCCTACTTCGACGCCGGCGATGGCTTTGGCCCCGGCTTGTGGGTGGCCCTGGTGCTGCGGCGCGGCGGGCGCGGCCTGCAGGTGCGCCTGCACGCCCGCGGGGCCTATCCGTTCCCCTATGCCCGCCAGCGGGTGCGGGTGTTGGCCGCCTCAGGCTCCACGGTCGTCCCCCTGCCCCCGGTGGCCGGTGCCGGGCCCATGGTGTGGACCGGGGCCCCGGAGGCCGAATGAGGCCCACGCCGCCGGGCGTCGGGGTATAATACCCCCAATCCGCACCCTGGGAGGCCCCCCATGCCCCTCACTTTTCAGGAAGTCATCCAGCGTTTGCACGAATTCTGGCGCGGTCAGGGCGCGTTGCTCTGGCAGCCTTATAGCGAAAAAGTGGGCGCCGGGACCATGAACCCGGCCACGGTGCTGCGGGTGTTGGGCCCCGAGCCGTGGAAGGTGGCCTATGTGGAACCTTCCTACCGGCCCGACGACGGGCGTTATGGCGAAAACCCCAACCGGATGCAAATGCACACCCAGTATCAGGTCATCCTCAAGCCCGACCCCGGCAACCCCCAGGAGATTTACCTGCAAAGCCTGGAGGCCTTGGGCATTTCGCAAAAAGAGCACGACATCCGCTTTGTGGAAGACAACTGGGAAAGCCCCGCGCTGGGCGCGTGGGGCCTGGGCTGGGAAGTATGGCTGGACGGCCTGGAAATCACCCAGTTCACTTACTTCCAACAAGCCGCCAGCCAACCTTTGCCCGTGCCGGCGGTGGAAATCACCTACGGCCTGGAGCGCATCGTCATGTTCCTGCAGGGCATGCGCTCGGTGTGGGATATTCAATGGAACGAGGAATTGACCTACGGCGATGTGCTGCTGCAGGCCGAAATCGACCACTGCAAATACAACTTCGAGGTGGCCGACATCGAACGCCTGCGTCGCATGTACGACCTGTTCGAGGCCGAAGCCCGGGCCGCGCTGGAAGCCGGGCTGGTCATTCCCGCGCACGATTATGTACTGCGCTGCTCGCACACTTTCAATGTGCTCGACGCCCGGGGCGCCATTGGCGTGACCGAGCGCGCGGCCTTCTTCGCCCGCATGCGGGACCTGGCCCGCCAGGTGGGCGAGGCCTATTTGCGCCAGCGGGAAGCAGCCGGCTTTCCGTGGCTGAAGCAGGGGGCAACGGCCACGACCGCGGCCGCCGCGACGCCGGTTCCCCAGGACGCGGCAGGCCTTGAAGGCCCGGCGGCCTTCGTCTTTGAGCTGGGCGTGGAGGAGCTACCGGCCCAGGATGTGCGCAGCGCGGTGGCCCAGTGGCAAGCGCTGGTGCCCCGCACCCT
This sequence comes from Anaerolineales bacterium, assembly GCA_026985995.1. Taxonomy (GTDB): domain Bacteria; phylum Chloroflexota; class Anaerolineae; order Anaerolineales; family DRMV01; genus JAADEN01. The sequence continues at coordinate 6,301 of JALSPJ010000080.1, read as the reverse complement.
GCGGGAGGCCCGGCTGGATTTCGCCGCGGTGCGCATTGGCGGTACCCCGCGGCGCCTGGTGGTGCAGGTGGACGCGTTGGCCCCCCGCCAGGCCGATTTGGAAATCGAGGTCAAAGGCCCGCCGGCCAAAGTGGCCTTCGACGCGCAGGGCAACCCCACCAAAGCCGCGCTGGGCTTCGCCCGCAAGCAGGGCGTGCCCGTGGAGGCCCTGAAGGTGCGCACCGAGGGCGACAAGGCCTATGTGGTGGCCGTCAAACGCGAGGCTGGTCGGCCCGCGGCCGAGGTGCTGGCCGAACTCATTCCCCAATGGATTCGCGGCCTGCGCTTCGGCAAGACCATGCGCTGGAACACCACCGGCGTGGCCTTCAGCCGCCCCATTCGCTGGCTGCTGGCCCTGCACGGCGACCAGGTGGTGCCCGCCGCCTACGCGGACCTGACCGCCGGCCGTATCACCCGGGGCCCGCGGCCCGTCGGTTCCCCCCAGGTGGAAGTGCCCCACGCCGCGGCTTACGCCTCGACCCTGCAGCAGCAGCACATCATCCTCGACCGGGACCAGCGCCGGGCCGAAATTCAACGCCAGCTGCAGGCCCTGGCCGCGGAAGTGGGCGGCCGGGTGCCCGACGACCCGGACCTGCTGGAGGAGGTCACCGACCTGGTGGAATGGCCCGTGGCCCTGCGGGGTTCCTTCGAGGCCCATTATCTGGAGCTGCCCCAAGAGGTGCTCATCACGGTGATGAAGAAGCACCAGCGGTACTTCCCCATCGTCGATGCGCAGGGCCGCATGTTGCCCTACTTCATCGCCGTGGCCAACGGCCGGCGGGAGGACATGGACCTGGTGCGCCGGGGGTATGAGGATGTGCTGCGGGCCCGCTACGCGGATGCGGCCTTCTTCGTGCGCGAAGACCTCAAGCACCGCCTGGAAGATTTCTTCCCCAAGCTCGATACGCTGACTTTCCAGGAGAAGCTGGGCTCCATGCTGGCCAAGCAGCGGCGCTTAGAGCGCCTGGTGCCGGTGCTGGCCAAGGCTTTGGGCCTGGGGGAAGACGCGCAGCGTTGGGCCGAGCGGGCCGCGCAACTGGCCAAAGCCGATTTGGCCACCAACATGGTCATCGAGATGACTTCGCTGCAGGGCATCATGGGCCGCGAATACGCCCGGGCCCAAGGGGAGCCCGAGCCCGTGGCCCAGGCGCTATTCGAGCAGTATTTGCCCCGCTTCGCCGGCGACGCGCTGCCGCAAACCGAACCGGGTCTGGTGCTGGCCTTGGCCGACCGGCTCGACAGCCTGGTGGGCCTGTTCGCGGTGGGGCTCAAGCCCACGGGCTCCGCGGACCCGTATGGCCTGCGGCGGGCTGCGCTGGGGCTGGTGCACATCCTGCTGGGTCGGGAGGTACCCTTCCGGCTGCGCTGGGCGCTGGAGCAGGCGGCCCGGCTGCAGCCCGTGCCCGTTTCCGCCGAGACGGTGGACGAGGTGTGGGCCTTTGTGGTCGACCGCCTGCGGGGGGTGCTCAAGGACGAAGCGGGGCTGCCCCACGATGTGGTCGAGGCGGTGCTGGCCGAGCAGGCCGATGACCCCTACGCCGCGGCCCAGGCCGCGCGGGCGCTGGCCCAGGCCGTGCAGGCCCCCGACTGGCCGCAGGTGCTGACCGCGTACGCGCGCGCGGCGCGCATCGTGCGCGGGTTGGAGGAGACTTATCCCCTGGCGCCCGAGCGTTACACCGAACCCGCGGCGCAGGCCCTGTACGCGGCCTGGCAGCGCGCGGCCGAGCGCGTGCAGGCGCAGCCCTCTGTCGAAACCCTGGTCGCGGTGCTACGGGAACTGCAGCCGGTCATCCACCGCTTCTTCGAAGAGATTCTGGTCATGGCCCCCGACGAGGACCTGCGCCGGGCCCGCCTGGCCCTGGTGCAGCGGGTGGCCGCCCTGGCCCGGGGCATCGCGGACCTGAGCCGGTTGCAGGGGTTTTAGCGGGGAGCGGTGGTCGTGCCGGTGGCTGGTTGCCGCCCGAACGCAGCCCGCTGCGCATCAACCGTTGCCCCGCTCCCTCGCTGTGTCGTGAACCCCTTCCCCCCGTGGCCTCCCTTCCCCTCATAGGGGACGGGGGGCATGGCGACCAGCCGCTCGCCCCGGGCGCATCGCCGTGTGCCCCTGCGGCGCTCATCGCTCCCTGCGATTTTTTCCGTAGTTTCACTCCCACCCGCGCCTCCGCGCTGGGCCGTGGCTTTTGGGCGCGGCGCCGGGGCGCCGCGGCTCCCATGGGCGTTGGTTCCGCCAGGTCGCCGTGTTGGGCGCGTGATTTTTGGGTATACTGAAAAGGCAAGCCAACTTCTTGCCCCCAAGGAGCGCCCATGAACATCGTCACCGTGGTGCAGTTTTTGAGCAGTGTCGCCTGGTTGGCCGCGGCCGGGTTTTTGGTGCTGGCCGTGGCCCGTTCCGCGCAGCGCAAACCCGCCCGCCGGCTGTGGAAGGTGGGCCTGGCCACCGCGGTGGCCGCGGCCTTGCTGACCACTTTGGCCGCCGGGCTGGTCTTCATTCCCCCCGAGATGCGGGGCGTGGTGATTTCCGCGGTCGCGCCCGATGGCTACCGCAAACAGCCCCTGGACCCGGGGCTGCACTGGATTGTGCCCTACGCGGAGACGGTCAAACTCTACCCCGTGTCGAAGCAAACCTACACCATGTCGGCCCGGGTGGAAGAAGGCCAGATTTACGGCGACGATTCCATCGAGGCCCGCACCAAGGACGGCCAGCGCATTTTCATGGACGCGTCGGTCATCTATTCCATCGACCCCGACCGGGTGGTGGAAGTGCACCTGACCTGGCAGGACCGCTACACCGACGATTTGGTGCGGCCCTTAGTGCGGGGCATCATCCGCGATGCGGTGTCCCAGTTCCGGGTCGACGAGGTGGTGAGCACCAAACGCTTCGAGCTGCGCAACATGATTTACGATGAATTGAACAAGCGTCTGGCCGAAAACGGCTTGATTTTGCACGATTTCGTGCTGCGCGATATCAACTTCACGCCTGAATACGCGCAGGCCGTGGAAGAGAAACAAATTGCGGAACAGCGCGCGCAACAAGCCCGGTTCCTGGTGGAGCAGAAGAAGCAAGAGGCCGAGCAGCTGCGACAAATCGCCCAGGGCGAGGCCGACGCACAAATCATTCGGGCCAAGGGCGAAGCCGAAGCCCGGGTCATTCAGGCCCAGGCCGAAGCCCAGGCCCTGGAGGTCATCGCCCAGGTGCTGCGGGAGAACCCCGAGCTGCTGACCTACGAGTACATTCAAAAGCTGAGCCCGGGCATTCGGGTGATGCTGGTTCCCAGCGACAACCCCTACCTGCTGCCCTTGCCCGACATCACCGCGGGGGAAGGGGGCACCGCGACGCCGACGCCGGTTCCCACCCCCACCCCTGCACCTGAGGCAGGTGGAACCCAGCCGTAAGCCACGCGCCTTGGGGTGGACCATGAGCCAAAACATGACCGACCCACCCAGCGGCAAGGAAATTCGCCTGACGGCCTATGCCAAGTGCGCGGGTTGAGCTTCGAAGCTAAGCGCGGAAGCGCTGGCGCAGGTGCTGCGCCCTCTGCACGAAGCCATGCAGACCCAGGCCCCCGCGGCGTTGCTGGTGGGCCTCACTTCGCCCGACGACGCGGCCGTGTGGCAGGTGGACGAGCAGCGCGCGCTGGTGGTGACCACCGACTTTTTCACGCCGGTGTTGGACGACCCTTACGACTACGGCGCGGTCGCGGCGGCCAACAGCCTGTCGGATGCCTATGCCATGGGCGCGCGGCCGTTTTTGGCTTTGAACATCGCCGGTATTCCGCCCCAGCTGCCCGTGGAGGCGGCGCGGGAAATCTTCCGCGGGGGCGCGGAAAAGGCCGCGGAGGCCGGGGTGTTCATCGCCGGCGGGCACACCATCCAGGACGAAGAGCCCAAGTATGGCCTGGTGGTGCTGGCCTGGGCCGAGCCGCGGCGCTTGCTCACCAAGGCCGCGGTGCAGCCCGGCGATGTGCTGGTGCTCACCAAGCCGTTGGGCATTGGCTGCATCACCACCGCGCTCAAGCGGCAAAAGGCCCGGCCCGAGCATGTGGCCGAGGCCACCCGCTGGATGAAGCGCCTGAACCGCACGGCCATGGAAGTGGCCCTGGAAGCCGGGTTGCGCGCGGCCACCGATGTGACCGGCTTTAGCCTGCTGGGCCACGGGTATGAGATGGCCGAGGCCTCGGGCGTGGGGTTGCGCATTGTGTGGGCGCAGGTGCCCATTTTGGACGTGGCGCGGGAATATGCCCACACGCTGTTTTCCTTCGCCGGCGGCGCGTTCGACAACCGCGAGTTCTTCGGCCCGCGGGTGGTCTTTCGCCGGGAGCTGGCCGAGCCGGACCAGATGCTGCTCTTCGACCCGCAAACCAGCGGGGGGCTGCTGCTGGCCGTGCCGCCGGGCCGCTGGGCGGCCTTCGAGCGCCTGGCCCGGGCCCGGCAGCTGCCCTTCTGGCGCATCGGCGAGGCCGTGGCCGGGCCCCCGCGCATTGAGGTGGTGTAACCACGATGGAGGTTCAGGATGTACGATGAGCGTCCGGGTTGTCTTACTGGCCTGTTGCGCATTGTGCTTTTGGTGTGGGTGTACGATTGGCTGCAGGAACACTTCGGCTGGGGCCGAGGGTGTTCCTGCACGGGCATAGGCTGCGGCTTGATTTTCTTCCTCATCTTTTTGGCCCTGCTGTGTTCCATGATTTTTGGCACCGATTGGACCCGGCTGGGCGGTTTGCTGTGGTTGGGCGTGGGTTGAGGTGTTGGCCATGGAAAGCTGGTTGACGCCCGATGTGGCCTATGGGCTGTTGGTCGCGGCCATTGTGCTGACCACCCTGGCGGTGATAACGCCGGGGACCGGGGTGTTGGAAGTGGCCGCGTTTGTCACCTTGGGGCTGACGGGCTACGCGTTGTGGGTGCTGCCCTTCAACCCCTGGGCCTTGGGCGTGCTGGCCGTGGCCGCGGGGCTGTTCGTGCAGGCCGTGCGGCGACCTCGGGCGTGGGGCTGGCTGGCGGCCGCGGCCGTGGGGTTCATCGTGGGTTCGGTGTTCCTCTTTCACGCCCCCGGCGGCATGTTGGCCGTGCATCCGGCCCTGGCCTTCGTCGCCTCGGTGGGCGTGGGCGGTTACTTCTGGCTGGCGGTGCGCAAAGCCCTGGAGGCCATGCGCCGGCCGCCGGTGCAGGCGTTGGACGCGCTCATCGGCCAGGTGGGGGAGGCCCGCACCCCGGTGCACCACGAGGGCACCGTGTATGTGGACGGTGAGCTGTGGAGCGCGCGCAGCCCGTGCCCCATCCCCGCGGGCGCGACGGTGCGGGTGGTGGGCCGTGAGGGCTTCGTGCTCCTGGTGGAGCCCTGGGCCGAGGCAGAGGCGGGATGTTAGCCGTATGATGTTGAAAAATGCCTTTGCGAAGGCAAGTCGACTCTCGGAGGAAGGTATGTCTCAGCAGGATATGCAATTCGAAGGGCGATTTCGGGCTTTGCCGCCGGAGGCGCAGAGGCAAGTGTTGGCATTTTTAACTTTTTTGGAGCGACATTATCGGGTGGCGCGGCCTGCTCGTCCGAAAAAGCCTTTGCGTTCGTATGCTTTTGTCGGATTGTGGCGCGAGCGTGAAGAAATACAGGATAGTAACCGCTGGGTTCGCCATCTTCGACGGCAAGAGTGGGAGTAGTCATGGCGGATTTGCTCATAGACACAGATATTTTAATTGATGTGGCACGAGGGCTCGAGGAAGCGATAACCCAATTGGCACTTTGGGAACACGAGCACAGTATAGGGGTAAGTGTGATTACCTACATGGAGTTGCTTGTGGGGTGTCGTAATAAGCGAGAACAACGGGCTGTAAAAGATTTTATCGAGCGCTTTGAGGTGCTTATAATCGATGCTGAAATTAGCGAAAAAGCCGTCTCTTTGTTAGAGAAATACCGATTGAGCCATGGCCTCCTCATCGCGGATGCCCTGATAGCCGCAACGGCTATGGTGCGAGGACTGCCTTTGGCGAGCAAAAATCAGCGGGATTATCGCTTTATAGAAGGATTGAAACTGTTGCCCTATCCGGCCGCGGCGACCTAACTGGGCGTTTAGGTCGAGGACCAGGGTTATGGACGGTCAAGGCGACCTCGCCACCCGGGTTGTTGGGCAGCCCCTGGTTCGTGCTGCGGGATGCGGTAGAATACTGGATGCCAAGCGGCGCGAAAGGCGTGCGCGGCGAGGGACGTAGGGGGCGATGGGATTGTGGGGTGACCATGGGCGTGGCGGCGCTGAGCGCGGGCCCGCCGCGGCCT
>JALSPJ010000079.1 GCA_026985995.1 Anaerolineales bacterium | reverse complement strand
CGGGCTCCCTGCTGTCTGCTCACCACTCACCGCTTTTGTTCATCCGCGGTTTCATTGCCCTGGGCGACCCGCCGGGTCGCCCCTACCGCGGTGGGCGACCTGCCGGGTCGGCCCTACTGCCCTTTTTTGGTCCTTTGGGCCCTGCCTTTCGGCCGGGGCTCGGTGATGGAAATCACGCCGCGGTCGCGGTATAATTCGGCTGCAGTGTTCGCCAAGGAGTTTGTGATGTTCGGCCTTTCTGAGATAGACCACACCTGTTGGTCGTCTCCTGCGGGTTCGACCCGGCCCGTCCGGGTTCTTTTCTTTTAAACACCATCTTCTTCGTTCGGGAGGATTCATCATGTCCAAAAGCGCGACAGCGCCCCACAAGACCGCCCAGCGCGAGGCGGTCAATCCGTTCCATATGGCCCAGGCCCAATTCGACCACATCGCCGACATGATGGGCCTGAGCCCCGATGCGCGTCAAATTTTGCGTTGGCCCATGCGCGAGTTCAGGTTCCAAATCCCGGTGCGCATGGACGACGGCCATCTGGAAGTCTTCTTCGGCTATCGGGTGCAGCACAACGACGCCCGGGGCCCGGCCAAGGGCGGCATTCGGTTCCACCCCAACGAAACCCTCGACACGGTGCGCGCGCTGGCCATGTGGATGACCTGGAAGACCGCGGTGGTCGACATTCCCCTGGGTGGGGGCAAAGGCGGTGTGGCCGTGGCCCCCGCGCGCCTCAGCCGCCGGGAGCGCGAGGCCCTGGTGCGGGGCTGGATCGACCAAATCTGGCGCAACATCGGCCCGCGCATCGACATCCCCGCGCCCGATGTGGGCACCACGCCCCAAATGATGGGCTGGATGATGGACGAGTACAGCAAGCGGGTGGGGCAGTATACCCCCGGCGTCATCACCGGCAAGCCGCTGCCCGTGGGCGGTTCCCCCGGGCGAAAGGAAGCCACCGGCTTTGGCGTGATTTACCAGGTGCGGGAAGCCATGAAGCTGCTGGGCATGGACCCCGAACGCAGCACCGCGTCGGTGCAGGGTTTCGGTAATGTGGGCCAGCACGCGGCTTTGGGCTTCACCCGCTTCTTGGGCGGCAAGGTGGTCAGCGTGGCTTATTACGACGCCAACGACCAGGCCCCTTACACCATCTCCCACCCCGATGGCCTGGACATCGAATATCTGATGCGCATTACCGACATGTTCGGCACCATCGACAAAGACAAGGCCCGCGAAGCCGGTTACACCATCGAGGAAGGCGACGCCTGGCTGAGCAAGGATGTGGATGTGCTCATTCCGGCCGCGCTGGAAGCCCAAATTCGGGCCGACAATGTGCATCGCATCAGCGACCGGGTGCGCATTTTGGCCGAAGGCGCCAACGGCCCCACTACCCCCGAGGCCGATGAGGTGCTGGCCGGGAGCGACATCCTCGTCATCCCCGACTTCTTGTGCAACGCCGGCGGTGTGATGGTCTCGTACTTCGAGGGCGTGCAAAGTGACATGAATTACTACTGGACCCGGGAAGAGGTGCTGGAGCGGTTGGACAAGAAAATCACCCACGCCTTCCATCAGGTCTTCCGCCTGGCCCAGGGCGAGGGCCTCTACCCGCGGGATGCGGCCTACATCGTCGCGGTGCAGCGGGTGGTGGAAGCCATGGAAGTGCGCGGCTGGATTTGAGCCGGCTTCCCGTCTTGACCCTGGGCCCGGCGCGCGTCGGGCCCAGGGCTTCCTTTGGCCCCGGCGGTCAGGGCTTTTCCGTTTGTTGATGAAAAGTGGCGCAGCGCCGTCGGCTCGAGCATCCCGCCCAGGGACACCGCGCCGCCACTCGCCGTGTTCCCCGCGCCTGGGTGTGCTTTGCAAATGGTAGCCCCCACTTCTGTGGTAAACTGCTGTGCCAGTCCCAACCGTGCGAGGTCGGCCCATGTTCCTGCGCCATTACACCTGCTCGCAATGCGGTCGCCGGTTCCCCGCGAGCGAAGGTCCGAGCTTTTGCCCGCATTGCCAGGCGCCCCTGTTGGCCGAATATGACCTGCCGGCCGTCGCGGCGCGGCTCAAGCCCGAGACGATACGCCAACGCCCCCGGGGGCTGTGGCGCTGGGCCGAGCTGCTGCCCGTTGCCGAACCCGCCGCGCGGGTCAACTTGGGCGCCGGCGACACACCCCTGGTGCCCCTGCCGCGGCTGGCGCGGCACTTGGGCCTGCCCCAGGTGTGGGTCAAGGACGAAAGCCGCAACCCCACCGGCACCTTCAAGGCCCGGGGCATGGCCGTGGCCGTGAGCCTGGCCGTGCAACACGGCCGCCGCGATTTGGTGCTGGCCACCGCGGGCAACGCGGGGGGCGCGCTGGCTGCTTATGCCGCGCGCGCCGGCCTGCGGGCCCACATTTTCATGCCCCGCACCACCCCGGCAGCCATCCAGGCCGAAATTCGCGCCCACACGCCCCATGTGACCCTGGTCGACGGCGACCTGGCCGCGGCCGGTCGTTTCGCCGCCCGGGCCGCGCGACAGCACGGCTGGTTCGAGGTTTCCACCTTCAAAGAGCCGGGCCGGGTGGAAGGCAAAAAGACCATGGGCCTGGAGCTGGCCGAGGCCTTCGACTACACCCTGCCCGAGCTGGTCTTCTACCCCACGGGCGGCGGCACGGGCCTGGTGGGCATGTGGAAGGCGTGGAACGAACTGCGGGCCATGGGCTGGCTGCCCCGCCATGCACAAGCGCGGCTGATTGCGGTACAATCCACGGGCTGCGCGCCGGTGGTGCGGGCCTGGGAAAGCGGCGCGGACCGGGTGCGCCCCTGGGGCCCACCGCGCACCATAGCCGCGGGGCTGGCCGTGCCCCGGCTCTTCGCCGACCGGCTGGTGCTGCGCGCCCTGCGGGAAACCGACGGCGCGGCCCTCGCGGTGCCCGATGCCGCCATCGTCGAAGCCCGCCGGCTGCTGGCCCGCTTTGAGGGGATTTACCCCGCGCCCGAAGGCGCCGCGCCCCTGGCCGGGCTGTTGGCCTGGCGCGAGCGTGAGCCCTTGCCCGCCGACGCGCGGGTGATTTTGTTCAACACCGGAACGGGGTTAAAATATCCTTGGCCGGGAACCCCCGCTACGGAGGGCCCTTGATGCGCGAAATCGCTCCCCATGTGTTCATCGAAGACCGCTACCCCGGCGCGGTGCTCGGGCTGCTGCGTCTGCCCCTGGGCACGGTGCTCATCGATTCCCCGCCGTGCCCCGATGCGGCCCGGGCCTGGCGCACCACCCTGCGCGCCTTCAACGGCCGCGGGCCCGACCGGGTGCTGGTCTACCTCGACTACCAGGCCGACCATTGTTTGGGCGCGCGCAGCCTGAGCCACATCATCGTCGCGCATACCTATGTAGGCGAAATGTTCCAGCCCCGCACCAACCTGTTTCGCGGTCAAACCGCGGGGCAAGGCGAAGATTGGGAACGGTGCAGTCAATCCCAGGGCATGCGCTGGGTGCCGCCCAATTTGCTCTTCGAGCAAGCCGTGTCCTTCTTTTGGGACGAAGAACCCGTGACCCTCACCCATCACCCGGGCCCCACCCCGGGCAGCATCTGGGCCCACTGGGCCGGCTCCCGGGTGGTCTTCGTGGGCGACGCGGTGGTGCACGGGGAACCGCCCTTTTTGGCCGACGCGGATTTGACGGCCTGGCGGGCCGCGCTGGACCACCTGCGGCAGGCTTACAAGGGCTGGACCCTGGTGGGCAGTCGCGACGGGGTGCTGCCCTGGGAAGCCGTGCAGACCTTCGCCGCCTGGCTTGAGGTGTTGGAAGCCGACCTGCGCGCCGCGGCTGCGGCCCGACAAGAGCCCGAAGAGGTCGCCCAGGCCCTCACCGCCAAATGGCTGCCCCGCTGGCCCACCGAAGACCCCATCCGG
>JALSPJ010000078.1 GCA_026985995.1 Anaerolineales bacterium | reverse complement strand
AGCATAAGGTATGGGGGCTGGCATGGTTTTCTCCTCCTGGTGCGCCTGATCTTTAAAGGCGGTATAATTCTATGTCGTTTTGCCCAGGGGTTCAACCCTACGTCGGATAACACGGCTGGTCGCCCGGCCCGGTGGGGTGATGAAACTGCGGATAGACGCGGATGAAAAAGAGCGGGGAGCGGTGAGCAGGGAGCCCGGTAGGGGCGACCCGGCTGGTCGCCCGGCCCGGTGGGGTGATGAAACCGCGGATAGACGCGGATGAAAAAGCGCGGGGAGCGGTGAGCCAGGCGGGGGGGCGGAGCGCCCCAGCCTACGGGCAGCCCCGCCCCCGCCAACCACCAACTTCTAACCACCAGCTACCAACTTCCAGCTTCCCCCCTCATTCACAAATCCACACACAGCCGTCGTAGGTGCACGAGTTGTAAACCCCGTCCTGGCAATACCAGACCTCATCCAGCAAACAATAGTCCTCGGGCTGGCACTGGCGTTCTTCGCCGTCGCCGCCGGGTTGCGGGTTGGGTTGGATGGTGCCCCAACACACCCAGCGGCACTGGTCCACATCCCATCGGCAGCCCTGGAACTCGCCCTTGCCGGGGCACACCCAAATCTCGCGCGCCTCGTCGACGGCGCAGCTTTGGTCCGGCACCTGGCAGGTATCGGCCGTGCAATCCCACTGGCAGCGGGTTTCATCCCAGCGGCACACCTGCGCGCCCAGCTCCGAAGCGCAGGTCCAGGCGCCGGGCTCGGCGGCCGGCTGGCACATGGGCGCAGGCGGTTCGCCCGGCGCGGGGCAGGCCTCGGGCGGACGGCAATCCCAGCGGCAAGTTTCCGCGTTCCAGCGGCACACCTGGGTCAGGCCCAGCTCCCCGCCCTGGGTGCACAGGTACGAACCGTCGTCTTGCACCTGACAGCCGGGGCCGGGGTCGGTTTGCAGGCAGCGCAATTGGGAACCGTCGTCGGTTCCGCCGTCGCGGCACTGCCACCGGCACAGATTTTCGTTCCAGGTGCACTGTTGTTGCGAGCCGTTGCGGTTGAGCACCACGGTGCCCGGCACCAGGTTGATGGGGCCGTCGGTGGAACCCGCAGGCGGTGCGCCGCCCACGGGCGGCGTGGGGGGCTCGGGCATCAGGTCCGTGGCGCTCCCCGGGCCGCCGGGCAGCAGCGAGACGCACCCCTGCGGAGTGGCCAGGCACATGTCCGGCCCACCCTCACGGCCGCCGCCCCCGGATGGCGCGGGGGGCAGATTGCCGAAGGGCAGCACGGGCACGACGCGTTGGGCCGCGTCGTCCGCGCTGGGGGGCAAACAAACCCGGTCGGGCCGGCAGGACCACTGGCACAATTCCGGGTCCCACACGCAGAAGAACGCGTCGCCCTGGGCCGTGGGCGCAACCAGCCCGGCGCCGCTATCGCCCGTTTGGAAGGGGCAGGACCACAGCCCCGGGCCGTCGGGGAAGCACCCCGGCGCGGGGGGCGTTTCGGGCGCGGGGCAAAGGGACGCGGTGGTGCGGGTTTCGCACAGGCAGGGTTCCAGCCCCGTGGGTTGAAAGCCGAAGGCCGCACGGCAGGTGTTGTCGACCCGGGCGATGTCACGAATGGGAAAGTTGGGGTCGCCCTGATAGGGGGAACCGGCCTGAGGCAGGGTGAACGCGTCGTGATAGGTCATGCGTTGGGGCGCGCGCAGGCCGGCGTCGGCCCAGGCCTGCCACAAAAAGCGCTGGTCTTGCCCATCGAGCAGGGAACGATGAAAGGCGATGTAGACCGTGGGTCGGCGTTGTCCGGCGTCGGTTTCCCAATCCCAACGCAGCCAGGCCAGGCCGGTTTGCGGGTCGGCCTGGTAGCGCACCTGGTCGTAGCCGTTGCCCCGAAACGGCGCGTCGGAACGGCACACCGTGGGGCCTTCCACATCGTCGGGGGAGGCGTCGCGCAGCACCCGCACCTGGGTGGGGCTCCACTGATTGGGGATGGGCCCACTGGCCCACACCAGCACCTCGCCGCGGCCGTCCAGGTCCGTGTCGAGTTCGACGCCATAGTCTGCGGTGGGGTCGGCGGCGTTGGCCGGCAGGCCGTGCAGGCGCAGCGCGACGAAGAACCAATCACCGGCGCGCATCAGGCGGGCATAACGCAGGTCCACATCGGGCAGGAAAGTGTCTTGCGTGCGTTCCACAAAGGGGCGTTCGTACACATTGAGGTCATACACATCGCCCCCGGCCGCGTAATACACCGCGCTGTTGGCCGGCGCGTAGCGGCCGCTGGGGAAGTCCCACACTTCCGAGGCCACGGCGCCGGTGAGTTGCTGCGCGGTGTTTCCCTGCCCGGGCTGGGGCGTGGCCTGGGCCTGCGCGGGCCGACGGGTGGGGATGGGGGTGGGTTGCCATCCGCCGGCGCCGGGGAAGGCGAAAGGCGGCGTGGCGAAGACCGTAGTGGGCGTGGCGCCCGGGCCGGTGTTGGCCTGAAAACCGTCGGGGCCGATGGACACGCTACACGCCAGCGCCAGCAGCGCCATCAGAGCGAGGCCAAGCCCTATGGGCTTCCAGGCCGCATGTTTGGGGGAAAAGGGAAAGACCGACTTGTCCATCGCCCATACTCCTGGTTTGTCTCGCGCGGCCCAGGGTGGACCGCGTGCGCGCGGGCCAGCGTCGGTTCCAGCATAAGGGGGCAGCGTCAGGCCAGCGTCAAGGGGCGGTTGGAGGGAGGCAACCTCTGCTACAATGAAAGTAGCGATTTGTGGCTTGGCGTTGTGGAGGTGTACCATGGCATGGGTCAATGGGCTGCTGGCCGCGTTTGGCCTTTCGGCCAGCGCGGGGCTCAACGCATACATTCCCCTGCTGGTGGTGGGGTTGCTGGCCCGTTACACGCCGTGGGTGCGGCTCAACCCCCCGTGGGATGCCCTGGCCCACGGCGGGGTGTTGGCGGGGCTGGCCGTTTTGGCCGCGGTGGAATTTTTTGCCGACAAGGTGCCGGCGGTCAATCATCTGAACGACGCGCTGCAGACCTTCGTGCGGCCGGTGGCCGGGGCCATCGTTTTCGCGGCCAGCACCCAGGCCATCGCGGTGCCGCCGGCTTTGGCCTTGCTGGCGGGCCTCATCGTGGCCGGAAGTGTGCACGCGACCAAGGCCGCAGTGGTGCGCCCCGCGGTCACGGCCTCCACGGCCGGCGCGGCCAACCCCATCGTCAGTTTCCTGGAAGATGTGCTGGCCTTGCTGACCTCGCTGGTCGCGTTGCTCATCCCTGCGCTCATGGCCGCGCTGGCCATTGTGGTGTTGATGGCCTGGCTCAGCCGTCGCCGGTCGCGCGCCGCGGGCCCGCGCGGGGCCGGGTAGGCGCCGGGCTTTCCGGCCAATGGTATACTCCCTCCCGTAAGCATCGGCATCGCACAACCAGGGAGGTAGCATGGACCTTGCCGCGTTGTGGCGCGCAGCCCACGAACTTTTTCCCTACACCCAGGCCCTGCGCCGCGATTTTCACCAGCACCCCGAATTGGGCTTTCAAGAAGTGCGCACCGCGGGCATCGTGGCCCGGGAGCTGCGGGCCCTGGGTTTAGAAGTGCACACCGGCATCGCGGAGACGGGCGTGGTGGCCCTCATCGAGGGCGCGGCCGAAGGCCCCACGGTGCTGGCCCGCTTCGACATGGACGCGCTGCCCATTCAGGAGGAAACCGGCGCGGCGTATGCCTCGCAGACGCCCGGCGTGATGCACGCCTGCGGCCACGACGGGCACACGGCCATCGGCCTCACCGTGGCCCGGCTGCTGGCGGCCCGCGCCGACCAGTTGCGGGGCACGGTCAAGCTGGTGTTCCAGCCGGCCGAGGAGGGCCTGGGCGGTGCGCAGCGCATGGTGCAGGAAGGCGTGCTGGAAAATCCCCGGCCCGA
>JALSPJ010000077.1 GCA_026985995.1 Anaerolineales bacterium | reverse complement strand
CATGTTCGCCCGCATCGCCCCGCGCTACGATTTGCTCAACCGCCTGATGACCGGCGGCCAAGATGTGCGCTGGCGGCGGGAGGTCATTCGCCGGGCGCGGCTGCAGCCCGGGCACCGGGTGCTGGACATTGGCGCCGGCACCGGTGACCTGGCCGCCGAAGCCCGCCGCCAACAACCCCGGGCCTGGGTGGTGGCCGCGGATTTCACCCTGCCCATGATGCAGGTGGGCCGCCAGCGGCCCCAAACCCGCGGCGTGCGCTGGCTGGCCGCGGACGCGCTGCGCCTGCCTTTTCCGGCCGGGGTTTTCGACGCGGTGGTGTCGGGCTTTTTGCTGCGCAATGTGGCCGATGTGGTGCAGGCCCTGAGGGAGCAATATCGGGTGCTGCGCCCGGGCGGGCGCATCGTCATCCTGGAAACCACCCGCCCACCCGGCGGCCTGCTGGGCGCGCTGGTGCGGGTGCATTTTCGCTGGGGCATTCCCACCCTGGGGCGTTTGTTCGCCGGCGACGCGCAGGCCTATCGTTATTTGCCCGCCTCCAGCGAGCACTTTTTGAGCGCCCCGCAGCTGGCCGGACATTTGGCCGCGGTGGGCTTTCGGCAGGTGGGTTACCGCAAGCGCATGTTGGGCACAGTGGCCGTGCATTGGGCCGAAAAATAGCCCGCGGCGCGCGGCCGGTCCATCGCGGAGCCCTTCCCCCAAACCGAGGTGAGGCGCGCCCATGCACCCCTGGCTTTTGGAACTCAACCCACAACAGCAAGCCGCAGTCACCGCGCGGCCCGGCCCCGTGCTGGTGATGGCCGGGCCCGGCTCGGGCAAAACCCGGGTGCTCACTTATCGGGTGGCGTGGCTGTTGGCCGAGAATCACGCCCAGCCGTGGAACATTTTGGCCGTGACTTTCACCAACAAGGCGGCCCGGGAAATGGCCGAGCGCTTAGAGGTCCTTTTGGGAACCCGGCTGCGGGGCCTCACGGTGAGCACCTTCCACGCTTTTTGCGCCCGCACCCTGCGCCGGGAGGCCCAGTTTTTGCCCTTTTCGTCGGCTTTCGTCATCGCCGATGAAGACGACCAGCGCCGTCTGCTCAAGCAAATTATTCGCGGCGACCTGAATTTGGACGAGAAAAGCTACAATGTGCACCGGGTCAAGGCGGCCATCTCGCGGGCCAAGAACGAGGGCCTGGGGCCCGAGGCCTTCCCCCGCCGCACTTATCGCGATGAGGTGGTAGCCAAGATTTACGCCCGCTATCAGCAGCGCCTGTTGGAAGCCAATTTGCTGGACTTCGACGATTTGCTGCTGTGGACCGTGCGGCTGTTTCAGGAGCACCCCCAGGTGCTGGCTCGCTATCAAGACCTGTTTCGGCACTTGCTGGTCGATGAGTTCCAGGACACCAACGGCATTCAATACCAGCTGGTGCGCTTGCTGGCCGAGCAGCATCGTCAGGTTTTCGTCGTGGGCGATATGGACCAGTCGATTTATCGCTGGCGGGGGGCTGACTATCGCAATTTGATGCGCTTCGAGCGGGATTTCCCCGACGCGCAGGTGGTGCTGTTGGAAGAAAATTACCGCTCGACCCAGAACATTTTGGATGTGGCCATGGCCGTGTTGTATCACCGCCGGCGTCGCGCGGCGCATCGCAAGCAGCTGCGCGCCCGGCGTGGGAGCGGCCCGCCGGTGGTGCTGCAGCAGGTGTTCAACGAGCAAGCCGAGGCCGAGTTCGTGGCCCGCATCGCGGTGGACCTGGCCCGCCGGGCCGGCATTCCCCTGGGCGACATGGCGGTGATGTATCGCACCAATGCCCAATCCCGGGTGTTGGAAGAGGAACTGCTGCGGGTGGGCCTGCCTTATCACCTCGTGGGCGCGCAGCGCTTCTATGGCCGGCGGGAAGTGCGGGATGTGGTGGCCTTTCTGCGCCTGGCCTTCAACCCCGACGACCTGGCCAGCCTGGAGCGGGTCATCAATGTGCCGCCCCGGGGCATTGGCGCGCGCACGCTGCAGGCCCTCTATCGCCGGGCCGAGGCGCTGGGCCTTTCGCCGGGGCGGGCCCTGCTGCACCTGGCCGAGCAGCCCGAGGATTGGACCCCGCACCTGAGCGCCCGCGCGCTCAAGGCCCTGTATGGCTTCGCGCAAATGTTGCAGGCCTGGCATGTGCGGGTGGCCGAGCTCGCGCCGGCCCAGCTGCTGGACCGCATTGTGGCCGATGTGGGCTATGAGGCCTATGTGCGCGACGGCACCGACGAGGGTGACGAGCGCTGGGAGAATGTGAAGGAATTGCGCCGCCTGGCCACCGAGTTCGAGCAGCAGGGCTTGGCCGCCTTTTTGGAGCGGGTGGCGCTGGTGGCCGACCAGGATACCTTAGCCCCCGGCGAAGAGGGGTTGACCCTGCTCACCATCCACGCGGCCAAGGGGCTCGAATTTCGGGTGGTGTTCCTGGTGGGGTTGGTGGAAGGGCTGCTGCCGCATAGCCGCTCGGTGGACGACCCCGAGGCTTTGGAAGAGGAGCGTCGGTTGTTGTATGTGGGCATCACCCGAGCCAAGGATTATCTCTTCCTGCTGGTGCCCCAATATCGCATGGCCTACGGCGGATTGGATTTCGCCGAGCCCAGCCGCTTTCTGGCCCCCCTCAAGCCGCCGTTGGTCCACGACGGTTCCACCCAAAAGCAGCCGCGTGCGAAGCGCGCCGAGCGCTACGACGCCCGGCCCCACCGGGGGAACCGACGCGAGGCCGCGCCCCGCCGGCCGTCCATGCCCCGGCTGCGGCCCGGCGACCGGGTGGTGCACGCCCGGTGGGGCGAGGGCTTCGTGCTGCAGGTGGAACGCAGCCACGGCGACACCCTGGTGCAGGTGGCCTTCGATTCCGGCCAGGTCAAGGTGCTGCTGGCCGAGTATTTGCAGAAATTGTGACGGAGGTTCGGTATGCCCGTGCCCACTTCCGCGCTGCCCCGGCCGGTGCGCGCCCTCATCGAAGCCTTCGAGCGCCTGCCGGGCATCGGCCCCAAAAGCGCGGCCCGTTTGGCCCTCTATTTGCTGCGCGCGCCCGAAGAGGTGACCCAGGCCCTGCGCGACGCGCTGGCCCATTTGCACCGCGATGTGACCTACTGCCAGCGTTGTTTCCACTTTACCGAGGCCGACCAGCCCCTGTGCGCCATTTGCCGCGACCCCCAACGGGACCAGACCACCATTTGCGTGGTGGAGGACCCGCTGGATGTGGTGGCCCTGGAGCGCACGGGCCTGTATACGGGGGTATATCATGTGCTGCACGGCGTGCTCTCGCCCATCGAAGGCGTGGGCCCCGAGGATTTACGCATTCGGGAACTGGAGCAACGGGTGCAGGAAGGCGGCGTGCAAGAAGTGATTTTGGCCACCAATCCCAGCCTGGAAGGCGACGCGACGGCCGCGTATTTGGTGCAGCGCCTGAAGCCCCTGGGGGTCCGGGTCACCCGGTTGGCGCAGGGCCTGCCCACGGGCGGCGATTTGGAATACGCGGACCAAACCACCCTCATGCGCGCGCTGCTGGGCCGCCAGGAGCTGGGATAGAGGCGCACGGCGGTGCGGCCGCCGCGGTAGGGGCGACCCGGCGGGTCGTCCAGGGCAATGAAACCGCGGATGCACGCGGATAACCGCGGATAAAACGAAAAAACCACGGAAAAACACGGATGGACACGGAAGAAGAACAGCAGTCAGCAGGAAGCAAGCGCGGCCCCCACCAACTACCAACTACCAACTACCAACTTCCAACTTCCAACCACCACCTTCCAACCTCTCCCCCCTCCCCCATATGCGTCAAGTTAAGCGGCGGGGCCACTTGACATAAAGCCACCGCTTGTGCATCCTTAGAAGCAAACACCAAACCACCAAGGAGGTGCACAAGCGATGGCTGCTTTCAGTATACCGCAAATGCT
>JALSPJ010000076.1 GCA_026985995.1 Anaerolineales bacterium | reverse complement strand
ACGCTGGAACCCGTACAGGTGGGGCAATTGGTGGAAGTGCCCGTAGGCCCACAAAACCGCCCCGCGCACGGCGTGGTGCTGGCCCGCAAAAGTCGACCAGCCATCGAAAGCGTCAAGCCCATCCTGGGCGTGGTGGACCCCGAAGCCGTGCTCACCGAAGCGCAAATTGCCCTGGCCCGCCGCCTGGCCCACGAGACCCTGTGTGGCCTGGCCGAGGCCCTGGCCCCCATGCTGCCGCCGGGCGTGGCCCAGTGGGCCGACACCGAATTCCGCCCGAGCCCCAAGGCCGAGGCGGCACCTGCGCCCCCGCTGCCCCGCACCCAGGCCCGGGTGCTGACCCTGCTGCGGGAGCGGGGTCCCCTGCGCCGCCGACAGCTGGCCCGCCTGGTGCCCCCGCCCTGGCTGGAGCCGGCCTTGCAGGCGCTGGAACGCCGGGGGCTCATTGTGGCCCGGGCCGTGCTGCCCCGGCCCAAAGCCCGTCCCCGCCAGGCCCGCTACGCGCGGCTGGCCGTGCCCCCCGAGCAGGCCCAGGCCCGCCGCGAGCAGGTGGCCCACCGGCCCGAAACCCGCCGCCGCCGCCAGGCCCTGCTCGACGCCTTGCTGGAAGCCCACCCCGAACCCGCGCCGGTTTCATGGCTATACGCAGCTACCGGCGCCAAACCCGCGGACCTGCGCGCCCTGGCCCGCCAGGGCCTGGTGGAAATCCTCCACGCCGAGGCCCTGCGCGACCCTCTGGCCCGTTTGCTGCAGGAACCCGGCCCCGCGCCGGTTCCCCTCCTGACCCCCGAACAGCAAACCGCGTGGGACCGCCTGACCGCGCTGTGGCAACCCGGCGTCGCGCCGGCCACCCCCGTCTTGCTGCACGGCATCACGGGCGCGGGCAAAACCGAGCTTTACCTGCGAGCCGTGGCCCGAGCCCTGGAGCACGGCCGCCAGGCCCTGGTGCTGGTGCCCGAAATCTCCCTCACGCCCCAAATGGTGCGCGCCTTTGCTGCCCGGTTCCCCGGCCAGGTGGGGCTGCTGCACTCGCGGCTGCCCTTAGGCGAACGCTACGATACCTGGCGGCGGGCCCGCCGCGGCGAACTGGCCGTGCTGCTGGGCCCCCGCAGTGCGGTGTTCGCGCCCCTGCCCCGCTTAGGGCTCATTGTGGTGGACGAATGCCACGCGGAGGCCTACTATCCCGGCGAACAGCCCCCCTTTTGGCACGCGCGCGAGATTGCCCGGGTGTATGCGGAACTGACGGGCAGCCTGCTGCTTTTGGGCAGCGCCACGCCCGATGTGGTCACTTACGCCCGGGCCCGGCGAGCAAACTGGCCCGTGCTGCGGCTGCGGCAACGGGTGCCCCACGCCACGGGCCGCCCGCGGCCCCTGCCCCAGGTGTACATTGTGGACATGCGGGAAGAATTGCGGGCCGGCAACCGCAGCATTTTCAGCCGCGCGTTACAGCAAGCCCTGGAAACCACCCTGGCCGCCGGTCAACAGGCGCTGCTGTTCCTCAACCGCCGGGGCCACGCCACCCATGTGTTCTGCCGCACCTGTGGGGCCATCGTGCGCTGCCCCCGCTGTCAGGTTCCCCTGGCCTATCACCACGACCGGGGCAAGCTGGTGTGCCACCATTGCGGCTACAGCCGGGGGGTGCCCCGCACCTGCCCCGCGTGCGGCAGCCGACGCATTGGCCGCTACGGCACCGGCACCCAGCGGGTGGAAGAAGAAGTGCGCCGGCGTTGGCCTCAGGCCCGGGTCCTGCGCTGGGATGCCGACACCGCGCGCGGCCGCGATGCGGCCCAGGTGCTGCTCGACGCGTTCCGCCGGGGGGAGGCCGATGTGCTGGTGGGCACGCAGATGATTGCCAAGGGCCTGGACCTGCCCCGGGTGACCCTGGTGGGGGTGGTGCTGGCCGATGTGGGCCTGGCCCTGCCCGACTACCGGGCCGCGGAGCGGGTCTTCCAAACCCTGCTGCAGGTGGCCGGCCGCGCAGGGCGGGGAACCGAGCCGGGCCGGGTGATTTTGCAAACTTATCAGCCCGAACACCCGGCCATCGTGGCCGCGGCGCGACACGATTACGCCGCGTTCTACCAGGCCGAACTGGAAGCCCGCCGCAGCCTGGGCTACCCGCCCTTCAGTCGCCTGGTGCGACTGGAATATCGCCACCCGGACCCGCACGCGGCCCAGGAGGCTGCGGAACGCCTGGCCGCGCAGCTTCGCCACCGGCTGCAACAGGGGCGGGGCCGGGCCACCCGGCTCATCGGCCCCGCGCCGTGCTTCTTCGCCCAGGAACGGGGGGTGTATCGCTGGCACATCATTCTGGCCGGGCCGGACCCCCGGCGCTGGCTGCGGGGCCTGGCCTTGCGGGGCTGGCGGGTGCACATCGACCCCGTCAGCCTGCTGTAACCCCCGGGCTCAGCGCCCGCCTTCCCGGGGCGGTTTGGGCTCCGCGTTGCGGCCCAATTCCCGCGAACGCTCGTATGCGGCCCACACCGCGCGCGACAGCGCGGTGCGAAAGCCGGCCTTTTCTAAGTAATACAGCGCGGCCGCGGTGGTTCCCCCGGGCGAAGTCACCTGGTTGCGCAGGTGGGCCAGGTGCACATCCTGCTGCAGGCGCTTGTAGAACTCGGCCGAGCCCAGCACCGTTTGGACCACCAGCTGCTCGGCAATGCGCCGCGGAAAGCCCAAATGCACGCCCGCGTCGACCAGGGCTTCCATAAAGAGGAACACATACGCGGGACCCGTGCCCGAAAGCGCGGTGGCCATGTCGAGATAATCTTCGTCCTTCATGAAGATTTCTTCGCCCAGCGCGCCCAAAATTTGCCCGGCCAGGCGCTTTTGCGCCTCGGTAACCGTGGGCGAAGCGGTCCACACCGAAATGCCCTTGCCGATTTGGCCCGGCGTGTTGGGCATGGCCCGCACAATGGCCGCGTGGCCCAGGTCGGCAGCGATGCGGGCAATGGGCGCGCCGGCGACGATGGAAAGCACCAACGCCTCGGCGGGAACCGCGCCCCGGATTTCGGCCAGCACCTCGCCCAGCTTTTGGGGCTTGACCGAAAGCACGACCACATCGGCTTCCCGCACCGCGGCCACATTGTCGGTGATGGGCGTGATGCCATAACGGCGTTCCAGTTCGGTCACCCGTTCGGCCCGAGGGCCCGACGCCACAATGCGGCTGGGCAGGGTGACCTTTTGGCGAATGAGGCCGGCAATCATGGCTTCGGCCATCACGCCGGGGCCAATGAAAGTGATGCGCGGGCCTTGGTTCATAAGGCGCCTCCTCTTGAAGATGAAGATGAAACCGCGCCGTCGGACGCGGGCAAGGAACCCAACAGGGTTTGCAGGCGTTCCAGATGGGTTTCGGGCCGGCGAATTTGTTCCAACAAGCCCTGCAGCGCGGGGTACCGGTCGGCCAGGGTTTCGAGAAAGGAGCGGGCCAGGGGGTGCAACGGCAGGGCTTTGGGCCACAAGGCCTTGAGGTAACGGGTGGGCGGCTCGCCTTCCACTTCGATGAAGTGCACGCCGGTGGCCTCGGGGTTGACCATGCAGCGGGGCAACAAGGCCACACCCAGCCCCTGGGCCACCGCGCGCTGAATGGCGTCGGGGGAATCCAGTTCGGCCACCACTTGCGGCCGCGCGCCGTGTTCCGCCAACACCCGGTCGAGCCAGGCCCGGGTGCTGGTCTCGGGCGACCGGGTGACGAAGGGCTCGCCATCCAGGGCCCGCAAGGGCAGCTGGCGATGGATGCGCCAGCGGGGTTGGTCGGGCGCGACGATGATGAATTCCAGACGCTCCAGCACCCAAAAGTCCACCAGCTCTTCCGCGGGCAATTCCCCCTCGATGATGGCCAGGGGCAACGCGTTGTGGGCCACCTGCTGCACCAGGCGGGGGGTGGTGTTGGTGAAGACGCGAATCTGCACCCG
>JALSPJ010000075.1 GCA_026985995.1 Anaerolineales bacterium | reverse complement strand
CCGCCCCTGGTGGCCCAGCCCGGGCAGTATCCGGTGGCGCGCTATACCCCCGAGGCGCACGCCGCGGACGGCGACTGATTTGGCCCAAGGAGAGACGCGCATGGTAACGACCTTCGTCTTCGTGGTAGCAGCCGCGGTGCTGTTGGTGGCCGCGCTCATCGCGGTGCTCAAGAACAACCTGGTGCACGCGGCCATGGGGTTGGTGGTCAGCCTGTTCGGCACTGCGGTGTTGTTCGTGCTGCTGGAAGCCTACTTCCTGGCCGTGGCCCAGGTGGTCATCTATGTCGGGGCCATTGCCATCCTCATCGTGTTTTCCATCATGCTCACCCGGCGGGTGGGTGCACAGTGGGGGAACCAGACCAACCCCACCTGGCCCTTTGCCCTGCTGGCCGCGGGGGTGCTGACGGTGCTCTTCGCGCTCATGGTGCGGGGGTGGAACCCGGACCAGGCCCTGCCCGCGGCCGAAGCCGTGCCCGGGGATGTAACCGCGCGCTTGGGCGCCGCGCTGGTGAACCCGGGCGGTTATGTGGTGCCCTTCGAAGTGGCTTCGGTGCTGCTGTTGGCCGCGCTCATTGGCGCGGTGTATGTGGCCTGGGGCGGCCGCAAAGCCGAAAAATCGACGCAACGGTAGTGGCGGGAGGTCGTGGCGATGGTTCCTTTGTCGTGGTATCTGGTGGTGGCCGCGCTGCTGTTCGGCATCGGCGTGTATGGGGTGCTGGCCCGGCGGAATGCCGTGGCCATCCTCATCGGCTTGGAGCTGATGTTCAACGCGGTGCTCATCAATGTGGTGGCCTTTTGGCGCTACCTGCACCCGGCGCAGGTGCCGGGCCTGGTGTTCGCGGTGGTCATCTTCGCCGTGGCCGCGGCTGAGGTGGCCGTGGGCCTGGCGCTGTTCATCGCGGTGTATCGTCGGTTCGGGTCGTCCGATGTGGATGACATCAATCTGCTGAAGTGGTGAACGAAGCCGGGCCCGTGGGCCCCATCTTCGCCTTGTCGTCGAGGAATGCCTATGGAGACCAAGATTTTGTGGCTGCTGCCCCTCTTTCCGTTGGTGGCCTTCGCGTTCATCGTGCTGTTTGCCCATCGCAACCGGGCCCTGAGCCACACGCTGGCCATTCTCGCGGTGGTGCTCTCGTGGGCCGGTAGCATGTTCCTGTTTTGGCGCGCGCTGCAGGTGGGCGCCGCACACCTGGCCGAGGAACCCTTCCACAGCACGGTGGCGTGGCTGCCCATCGGCAAGGGCTTCTTCCGCTTAGGGGTGCAGTTGGACCCCCTGGCCGCGGTGGTGCTCTTCTTCGTGGCCTGGACCATCGTCATGATTTTTGTCTACTCCGTGGGGTATCACAACTACGGCGCGCCCGAAGGCGACCATGACGAAAAGGGCCTGCCGCCCCACGGCGCGACGGTGGAACACCACGGCCACAAGCACAAGGTGCCGTCCATCGAGCCCATGTACTCCCGCTTCTTCGCCTTCGTCTCCCTGTTCGCCTTCGGCATGTATTTGCTGGTGGTGAGCGACAACCTGCTCACCCTGTTCGCCGGCTGGGAGATTATGGGCCTGTGTTCCTTCCTGCTCATTGGCTTTTGGTTCAAGAAGCCCTCGGCCCGCGACGCGGCCATCAAGGCGTTTATGACCACCCGGGTGGGCGATGTGTTCATGCTGCTGGGCCTGGCTTATCTGTACACCCAGGTGGGCTCGCTTTCCTATGCCGACATTTTCAACCCCGAAACCTTGCATCACCTGGCCACCACCGCGGCGCCGGCGTTGGGCATGTCGGCCGCGGGGCTGATTGGCCTGCTGCTGTTCATCGGCACCGTGGGGAAGTCGGCCCAGTGGCCGCTGCATGTGTGGTTGCCCGACGCGATGGAAGGCCCCACGCCCGTGTCGGCCATGATTCACGCCGCGACCATGGTGTCCGCGGGTGTGTATCTGGTCATCCGCATCTTCCCGCTGCTGGCCGCGGCCGGGCACGAGGCCGCGTTCGCTTCGCCCATGCCCATCATCGCCTTCATCGGCGCGTTCACCGCGCTGTTTGCCGCCACTATCGCGGTGGCCCAAAACGACATCAAGCGGGTGCTGGCCTATTCCACCATCTCGCAGCTGGGCTATATGGTGGCCGCGGTGGGCATCGGCGCTTATGTGGCCGCCGCGTTCCACCTGGTGACCCACGCGTTCTTCAAGGCGCTGCTGTTCTTGGGCTCGGGTTCGGTCATCCACGGCATGGAACACGGCGTGCTGCATACGGGCGAGCATGTGGACCCGCAGGATATGTACAACATGGGCGGCCTCAAGGCCAAGATGCCCATCACTTTCTGGACCTTCCTCATCGGCGGCTTCGCGCTGTCGGG
This sequence comes from Anaerolineales bacterium, assembly GCA_026985995.1. Taxonomy (GTDB): domain Bacteria; phylum Chloroflexota; class Anaerolineae; order Anaerolineales; family DRMV01; genus JAADEN01. The sequence continues at coordinate 1,563 of JALSPJ010000075.1, read as the reverse complement.
CTTTCCGGTGCTGACCGCGGGCTTCTGGTCCAAAGACGAGATTTTGGCCGAAGCCTATGGCCTGGGGCATGGCGGCGTGTTTTGGACCCTGGCCATTGCCGCGTTCTTGACCGCGTTTTACACCATGCGGCAAATCACCCTCACTTTCCTGGGGAAGCCGCGCACCGAAGCCGCGGTGCACGCGCATGAAACGCCCCTGACCATGACCGGCCCGCTGATGGTGCTGGCCGTGTTCGCGGTGGCCTTCGGCTGGGTGGGCGTGCCCGAGCACTTCCCGGTGTTGGGTGGGCTGCTGCCCAAGTGGTTCCAGCCGTGGGTGGCGGCCACTTTCGAGGGCTTGCTGCCCGAGCACGGCGAGCTGGAATTCTCGTACTTCCCGCTGCTGGTGTCCATCAGCGTGGCCCTGGGCGGCTTGCTGGTGGGCTGGCTGGTCTATCGTGGCGTGCAGCGGGCCGACCAGCCCGACCCCCTGGAAGGGGTGCTGGGGCCGTTGTACGGCGTGTTGGAGAACAAGTACTACTTCGACGAGCTGTACACTTACTTGCTGGTCAAGCCGGCCTATTGGCTGGGCGCGGTGTTCACCTTCCGCTGGATGGACCGGGGGGTGATTGACCGCATTCTGCACACGGTGGCCTACTTCTCGTGGCGTTTGGGCAATTTCCTGCGCAATCGCATCGACTTGCCCATTGTCAACGGCCTGGGTGACGCGGTGGCCGAAGGCACCAAGGGCGCGGGCCGGTTGCTGCGGGTGGTGCAATCGGGTCGGGTGCAGCATTACATGCTGTTGGCCCTGGTTAATGCCACGGCCCTGCTGGCCCTGGTGTACTACTTCGTCACGCGCTCGTGACCGCTACGGACGCCCGTCATCCTCTTCGCAGGGAGTGAAGGCAAGCCATGACCGACTACTTGCTCACGCTCATCCTCTTCACGCCGCTCTTGGGCGGGCTGGTGCTGTGGTTCCTGCCCAACGACAAAAAGCTGCTGCGTTGGGCCGGGTTCCTCTTTAGCCTGGTGCCCTTTGCCCTCACCCTGGTGCTGTGGGCCAACTTTGACTTCGCCCGCGCGGCTGAGTTTCAGTTCACCGAAAAGGCCGTGTGGTATGGCCCCATCAATGCCTCGTACCACCTGGGCGTGGATGGGGTGGCCCTGACCATGGTGTTGCTGACCACCTTCCTCACCCCTTTGGCGCTGCTGGCTTCTTTTTCGGTGGAGGACCGGGTCAAGGTTTATTACATGCTCTTCCTCTTCCTGGAAACGGGCATGTTGGGCGTGTTCCTCTCGCTGGACCTGATGCTCTTCTTCGTGTTTTGGGAAATCGGCCTGGTGCCCATGTTCTTCCTCATCTTCCAGTGGGGCAGCCCCAAGGGGGAGCGCACGGTGTGGCCCGGGCTCACGGTGCCTTCCCGGGTGTATGCCGCGTTCAAGTTTATGATTTACACCATGGCCGGTTCCCTGGGCCTGCTGCTGGCCATTCAAATGTTGGGCGTGGTCACGGGCACTTTTGACCTGCCCACGGTCGTCGAGCGTTGGAACACGGCCTCGGGCACCATCCTGGGCTTCGAC
>JALSPJ010000074.1 GCA_026985995.1 Anaerolineales bacterium | reverse complement strand
CCCCGCGACCCTGCCCGCCGCGGCCTGGGGCGTGACGGTGCAGCACCTGGGCCTTTGGACCTGGCAGCGGCCCTAACGCACCACCATCGAGGGAGACGCCATGCAAGGACCAAGTTTGTGGTTTTGGGCCGCGCGCCTTTTGCGCCTGAGCGCGCTGGTGACCCTGGCGTTGGGTGTGGCCGCTTGTGGTGGAACCGTCGCCGCCGCGACGCCCACCGCGACCCCGCGGGTGCTGCTCACTTTGCCGCTGCCCACGCCGGTTCCCCCAACCCCCACCCCAACCCCTACGCCCATCCCGGCCGACCGCATTTTGTTTCAGGATGACTTCTCGGACCCCAACAGCGGCTGGACCCGCTTCAAGGCCGATTGGGGCATCACCGACTACATCAACGGCCGCTATCGCATTGGCGTGGGTATCAATTACACTGACCTGTGGGCCAACCCCGGGCTGGATTTCGCCGATGTGCGCATTGAGGTGGACGCGCAAGCCATTGCCGGTTCGGAATACAACAGCTTTGGTGTGATTTGTCGCTACCAGGACGACGCCAACTTTTACTTTTTCATTCTGAGCAATGCGGGGTATTACGCCATCGTGAAAATGGAAGACGGCGAGCAATACCAGCTCACCCCCGAGCGGCAGCTGGCCGTGCGGGGCATCATCCGGCCGGGCAGCCAGGTGAACCGGGTGCAGGCCGAATGCGTGGGCGATACTTTGCGGCTGTATGCCAACGGGCACCTGCTGGCCGAGGTGCAGGACGACACCTTCACCCACGGCGATGTGGGCCTCATTGCCGGCGCGTTCACCGACGCCGGCGTGGTGGTGGAATTCGACAATTTCGTGGTGCTCAAACCCGAGCAGGGAGCGCCGTAGCCGACAAGGGGGCGGCACAAGCCCCGCCTGGGGCACGGATTTGCCAAGTGTCAAGGCAATCACACGGGGGCACGGGGAACGCGAAGCAACGGCCCCAATCCCCCTCCCCAACCCCTCCCCCTTCGTAAGGGGGAGGGGCTGCGCGTGGCTCCGGGCCCTTCGCTGCGACGGTTCCCCCTCCCCTACGAGGGGAGGGGGTTAGGGGGAGGGGTTTTGGCAAGCCCCCCTTGGGCCCGGGCCCAGGGCGTTGGCCCTGGCGTACCCGTTGCTCGCCCGCGCCTCACCACTCCGAAGTGCGCTCCAGCAGGCCGCGGGCCCGGGCCCGGCGTTCGCCCAAGCGAAAGCCCAGCACCCCCAGCCCGGCCATGACCGCGCTGGAGAGCAGCAAAGCGCCCACCAGGGTGGCGTTGCTCACCCCCTGCCAGGTGGGAAACGCGGCCGCCATCTCGGGCAGCAGGGCCCGCCGCACCAGCTCCAGCCAGTAAGTGATGGGCAGCGCCTTGCCCACCGGCTGCAGCCAGCCCGGCAGCACTTCCAGGGGGAAAATCGCGCCGCTGAAGAGATACAGCGCGCCGCCCACGGCTTCCCCCAGCACCCACAGGTAGCGGGTGGCGTTGAGCGTCACCCCGGCCAGCAGCAGCCCCATGCACAGCAGCACCAGCAGCCCCAGCCCCATGCTCAGGGCGAACAAGGGCCAATCTACCGCCGCGGCCCGCAGGGGCAAATCCAGCAGCCACCAGCCGGCCAGCAGCACGATGAGCACGCTGCGGGTGGAAAGCACCACGCTGGTGGCCCCGCGGCCCAGCAAATAGGCCATCAGGTCCATGGGGGCTAAGGCCAGATACTTGAGGGTGTAGTAATGCTCCCGGTCGTCGATGACGGCCCAGGCCATATCCTGAAAGATGCCCCCCACATACATGTAAAACGCGTTGCCCAAATACAGATAGGCAAACAAAGGGTTTTGCCACGCGCCCTGGGTCACCACGCCATACATCACCACCAAAATGCCCACCGTGGCCAGGGGCCGCAGCAGCATATAGGCCAACAGCCAAAGGGGGTGGCCGATCCAGTTGAAATGAATCTGCCACCCCAGCCATGCCGAAACCCAAAACGCGCGCCATCCCGGCGCCCATTGCGGGCGGCGCTGCGCCGCGGAAACCGCCAATGCCTACTCCTTGACCCGGGTCACATACGCGCCGGTGCGGGTATCGACCCGAATGACATCCCCGGCCTGGACGAAGTGCGGCACTTCCACCTTGAGGCCCGTCTCGGTGGTCACCTTCTTGGTCAGCCCCGTGGCCGTGTCGCCCTTGACCGCCACCTCGGCCTGGGTGACCTTCATGTCCACCGTGGTGGGTAGTTCGATGTCCAGGGGCCGACCCTTCAAAAAGGTCAGCTTGACCTCCATGCCTTCCTTGAGATAATACACCGCATCGCCCAGCACATCCCCGGGGATGGCGTACTGCTCGTAAGTTTCCATGTCCATGAAATAATAATCCTGCCCGTCGTTGTAGAGATATTGGGCCTGGTGGTGGTCCAAACGCACCTCGGGCACCTGGTTCCCCGAGGGGAAGGTGCGCTCCACAATGGCCCCGGTGGTCAAATCCCGGGCCTTGACCCGAATGATGGCCTTACCGCGGCCGGGCTTGTGATGGTGATATTCCAGCACCCGATAGACCCGGCCATCGAGCTCAAAAGTCACGCCTTTGCGCAGTTCGGTCACATCCAGCATGGGGTTGCCTCCTGGGGGGTGGGGTTGGGGGAACCCCTCCGGTGCGGGCCGGGCGCGTGGGTTGGGGCGCGCGCTTCCCGTCGCGCCGGCGCCCGGTCGGGCGCGGAGCGGTTCCTAAAACGCCAGACGGCGAAAGATGAACGACGGAATATGTTGAATGACCAGCATCACCCAGCGCCAACGGGCCGGGGTGTAGATGACCTGCTTACGCCGTTCCATAGCCCGCACGATGTCGCGCGCCACCCGGTCGGGCCGGGCCACCCAAAAGGTGGCCTTGGGCCGGGCCGCGGCCAGCATGGGCGTGTCGATGAAGCCGGGCTTGACGGTGAGCACATGCACCCCGTGGCGGCTGAGGCGGTTGCGCAGGGATTCCAGATAAGTGGTGAGGCCGGCCTTGGCCGCGTGGTAGGCGGGCATGGCCACCCGCCCCCGGTCCCCGGCCACCGACGAAATGCCCACGATGTGCCCGGCTTGCAGCTGCCGAAAGACGATGGCGGCCTGGTTGAGCCAGGCCATGGCCGCGGTGAGGTTGATTTCCACCACCTCCCGGTCCCGGGCGAAGTCGAATTCGTCGGGCTCCGAGGGATGCAGCACCCCGGCCGCGTAGATGACCGCGTCCAGGCGGCCCATGTCGTGCAGCACGGCCCGGTAGGTCGGTTCCACCCGGTCGTAGTGGGTCACATCCGCGGGGTAGGCGCGGGCCGTGTCGGGGCCGTAGGCCGCGTTGAGGTCCTCGGCCAGGGCGTGCAGCAGCTCGGCCCGGCGGGCCAGCAGCGCCACGCGCCAGTGGTGCTGGGCCAGCGTGCGGGCCAGGGCCTGCCCCAGCCCCCCTGACGCGCCAATGAGCAGCGCCACCGGCCAGGTGGCCAAGGGGGAAGTCGAAGTCATGCCAGCCTCCTCAGCGCGGGGTCACAGCCGGTATTGTATCATGGGGCCAGGGCGTCAGAGAGGGTGCAGCCCCGGGAATTCCAGGCCCAGGGTTTCTTCCCAACCCAGGGCCAGGTTGAGGCTTTGCAGTGCGGAGCCGGCCGCGCCCTTCATCAGGTTGTCGATGGCGGCCATGGCCACCAGGTGGCCGCTTTCGGGGTCTAAGGCAAAGCCCAAATCGGCATAATTGGCACCGGCCAGAATTTTCGGGTCCGGCACCCGGTAGATGCCCCGGCGCTCTTTGACCAGCCGCAGGAAGGGATTTTCGTTGACCGCGGCCCGATAAGCGCGCCACAAATCCTTTTCGGTCACGCCGGGTTTGGCCCAGGCGTGCACCGTGGCCAGCGCGCCCCGCACCATGTCCACCGAGGTCATGGTCAAGTGCACATCTTGCAGGCCCAGCTCCTGCATCACCTCGGCGGTGTGGCGGTGGCCCAGGGGTGCGTAAGTGCGCACCAAGTTGGCCCGTTCGGGGTGGTGGGAACCGGGGTTGGGGCTCGCGCCGCCCTCGGACGAGCCGACCTTGATTTCGGCGATGATGGGCCGGGAAGTATCGACCAGCCCGGCCCGCAAGGCCGGCCACAGGGCCAGGTTGGTGGCCGTGGCGTTGCACCCCACGCCGCTGATGTAGCGCGCGCCGCGCAGCTCCTCCCGGTGCAGCTCGGGCAGGCCATAGACGAAGCGCGACAGCCATTCGGGCGCCGCGTGGGGCTGGCCATACCAGCGCTCGTAAGCGGCCGGGTCCCGCAGCCGAAAGTCGGCCGACAAATCGACGATGTAGGTGGCCAGTTCGGCCCAGCGGGCGATGTGCTTTTGCGCCTCGCCGTGGGGCAGGGCCAAAAAGAGCACATCCACGGGCGCCAGCTGCTCGGGCGTGGTGAACTTGAGGCGGGTGCGTTTGCGCAGGTTGGGGTGCAGCTGGTAAACATACTGCCCCACATAGCGCCGCGAGGTCACTTGCTGCACTTCCAACCGCGGATGGTCGAGCAGCAGACGCAGCAGTTCGCCGCCGGTGTAACCCGAAGCGCCGACAATGCTCACTTTCACCATGGTGCACCTCTCTTGGGGTCAGGAACCGACGAAACGGCGCAGCACCGCCTGCACCGCGGGCAGGTAGCCGGTTCCAAACAGATTGAGATGGTTGAGCAGATGATACAGGTTGTAGATGGGAAAGCGCTCCCGGTAGCCGGGGGCTAAGGGTCGGGCCGCCTCGTAAGCCCGGTAGAAGGCCTCGGGGAAGCCGCCGAAGAGCGCGGTCATGGCCAGGTCGGCCTCGGCCCAGCCGTAATATGTGGCCGGGTCGATGAGGGCCGGGCCGCCGCGGGCATCGGTGAGCGCGTTGCCGCGCCACAAATCGCCGTGCAGCAGCGAGGCCGGTTGCGGGGGCACCAGCTCGGGCAGCCGTGCGGCCAGGCGTTCCACCCGCCGCAGGTCCGCGGCCGGCAGCAGGCCCCGGCGGTGAGCCAAGTGGGCCTGGAAGCCCAGCCGGTGTTCGGCGAAGAACGCGTAGCCGTCCGCGGTCCAGGGGTTGGGCTGGGGCGTGCGGCCGATGTAATTATCGTGGGGGAAGCCGAAGCGGGGCGCGGTTTGGCGGTGCACCGCGGCCAGCCGACGGCCGAATTCGGGCCAATAGTCGGGCCGCGGGGGCGCGGGGCGCAGGTCCTCCAGCAGCAGAAAGTCGGGGCCCCACAGCAGGGGCTGGGGCACGGTGGGGCCCTCGGGCACTGCGCGCAGGGCTTCCAGCCCTTCGGCTTCCCGGGCGAACATGTCGGGCGGCGCGGCCGCGTTGCGTTTGAGAAAGAACGAGGGCCCCTGCGCGGTGGTCAGCCGGAAGGCCTGGTTGATGTCGCCCCCGGCGACGGGTTGGGCCGCGGCCAGGGTGAGGCCTTGTTCGGCCAACCAGGCTTGCACCCGCGGCGGCAGCGTCATGCCTCGGCCTCCCCCGGGGCTGCGCTTTGCGCTTCGTCCAGGGGCACGCGGCCCTGCTCCAGCGCGTCCAGCAGCCCTTGCACCGAGCGGTCGATGACGGCATACACCCGTTCGAAGCCCTCGAGGCCGCCGTAGTAGGGGTCGGGCACTTCGGCGCGCGGCCCGCCCTGGGGGTCGAATTCCCGCAAGAAGCGAATTTTGCGCTGGTAGCGGGGTTCGCCCCCGGCCAGGGCCATGAGATGCGCCCAATTGTCGTAGTCCATGACCAGAATGAGGTCGAAGCGCTCGAAGTCGCGCGGGTGGAACTGCCGGGCCCGGTGGTCGTAATGCAGGCCGTGGCGGGCCGCGACGCGCACCATGCGCGGGTCCGGGCCCTCGCCCACATGCCAGCCGCCCGTGCCGGCGGAATCGGCTTCGTAGCGTTGGGCCAGGCCCCGCTGCTGGGCATAATGGCGGAACAGGGCCTCGGCCAGGGGGCTGCGCACGATGTTGCCCAAGCACACGAAGAGCACGCGTCGAGGGGGGGATGGTGCAGTCATGGTTCACCTACCCGTGGTTTTAGGATGCGCCAATGCTACCATGGGCCGCGGCGGGCTACAAGGCTGGGGCGCGCCATGCGGGCTTTTTGGGAACCGGCTTCCGGGGCGTAGCGCCGTGGGATATCGGTTTTGCATGCACGCTGGTAGCGATATTCGCAAAAGAACTTGCGCGAATTTAGATGCAGATGGGTAAGAAGAAGCCGAATGCTCCAGAAAACATGCGATTTCTCTTGACAAACCGCTATAGAGGGAGTAAAATGCGAAACTGGAATTTACCGGTAGCCGGGGCCGTGTGCTGCGATGGAGGGAGGTTTCCTATGCTCCGCTCGATTTTGAAGGGAGGGAAGCCCTTCGCCGAACGCCAATTCCGCGGGGGAGGGGGCAGCGCCTTGCTGGTGCACATCAAACTCGGCGTTGAAGCGCGTTTGCGCGCGGTGCTGGAAGAGCAGGGGCTCATTGAACTGGAGGTGCCCCGGGCCTCCAACCCCTGGCAGGTGAATCAGGCCGTGGTCGAGTTGCTCAGTCGGGTGTTGGAGGTGCCGCGCGACGCGCTGGAAATCGTCGCCGGGTTGCACAAGAGCGGCAAGGTGGTCACCATCCGCGGATTGGCGCCAGGCGAAGTGCAGCGCCGCTTGCAAGCGGCCGCTGCCAGGGGCTGATGCGAGGCAGGCGGGAGGGCCCGGGGTGCACGCCCCGGGCTCGGCGTTTTGGGGCCGGGGCAGGATGTGGCCGCGTCGCGACGCAGCACGCATGACCACAGGCTGCTTGTCAACGCCTTTGACGGCCCCGGCTACGCCCGAAAGGGGCCAACCTCTTGCTCAGTGCGCGACGCCGTCGCCGTGCCCCATGCCAGTGCGGGTGCATCGTGGCATCCAGTACGGGCGGGTGGGCTTTTGGCCCATTAAGGCCCCGCTGCAGGCAGGCATCGAGCAAGCCCTATAGCCTTGTTATGCAAGGGAACGAATGCGAACCGCTTGCGGGGTGATAACCGTAAAAGCGCGGGGCATCTTATGGCCATAGTTTTTGATGGCCCAAAGAACACGGAGCGCTTTGTCTTCAAACGGGAGCCCGATAAGACGCAGCAAAATGACCCCTTTGGTGACCTGTTGCATGTGGAAAACAAGGGTTCCGAAGTCTTTATCGGCGGTGACCAGCAGCGCACCGATTTGTGAGGCAATGGTGAGCACCTTTTTGTCCGACAGTCCGGGCTCCATTTCAGCAATATACTATACCTGATGCCCGGCCTCGCGCAGGGCATCGACAATGGGTTTGTCCACGCCTTCATCTGCCAGCAATTTCATCGGCTCTCGCTATGCCGGGAGGGGATAGATTTCTTCAGAGCGCACGACCGCCGCGGCGTAGGCCAATGCTGCCCGTATGGCCTCTTCCGTCAGGCGGGGATGGGCTGCCAGCAGGTCCTGCACCGTCTCACCTGCGGCCAATTTCTCTAAAATCAAATCCACAGGAATCCGAGTGCCGGTGATCACCGGCTTTCCCAGTTTGACCTTCGGGTTGCTCACAATCCAGCGTTGCCATTCCATGGGTATGCTCCTACCGGGGCAAGGTGGGTTTACTACCCTCATTATACCGTTCCCGCTCTCGCCACCCTGGGATGTGGGGTGAAGATTTCTCTTTTGGCCCGGGGTGCACGCTCCAGGCTCGGCGCTTTGGGGCTTGTTCGTTCGCGCCTGCACAACGCCGCTCGGGCATCCCCACGGGGGACCAGCGGTCGGGAGAAAAATTCGCGCCTATCCGCGGCTTCCTTCTCCCGGCGCAGCACGCTGCGCCCCTACCGGGCCGGGCGACCAGCCGGGTCGCCCCGGGCACACCGCCATGCGCCCCTACCGCGCTCCCTGCTGACTGCTGACCGCTGTTTTTCTTCCGTGCCTATCCGTGTTTATCGGCGTTCATCCGTGGTTTTTTCACTTTATCCGCGGTTATCCGCGTTCATCCGCGGCTTCATCCTCCCGGGTGCAGCACGCTGCGCCCCTACCGGGCTCCCTGCTGGCCGCTGACTGCTGTTTTTTATCCGCGTGCATCCGTGGTTTCCTTCCGGCGGCGCCGGGCGCGCTGCCGTGGGGCGGGGCCCGAAAAACACAACGGCCCGGGCGCGCGGCCCGAGCCGTCTTTCGCAGGGGTGGCCGAGGGGATTTGAACCCCCAACCACCTGATCCACAGTCAGGTGCTCTGCCATTGAGCTACGGCCACCACGAGCCTCCCTTTGCAAGGCGTTTTTAGTATACCACCGCGGGCGTGCTCTGCCAAGCCCCGGAAAAACATTAACACAATCACCCAGGGGCACAGGGCACCCGGAGGGGTACATTAAAGAAAAACACCCCGGCACCGCGGTTTTGTGCATGGCCCGGCGCGGCTTTTCAGACCTGAAAAAGCCCCAGGTTTTTCCGTCGTCCGTCTTGTCAAATCCCCGGGGTGGTTGTATAATAAGGACGCTTCACCAATGGGTGCGTAGCTCAGATGGTTAGAGCGCCTCACTCACATTGAGGAGGTCGGGGGTTCAAGTCCCTCCGCGCCCACCAAAAGGCCCAGGCTCCCTGCCTGGGCCGTGTTTTTTCTGCCGGAACCCGGCGGCCGGGCCCCGCGGCGCGCGGTATTCCCCTTTGCCGTGCGGGGGCTGCCCCCAGGCCGCGTAACTTCGGGTATACTTGAAGTAGTCCCCCAGGGAGTGCGCACCATGAGCCAACCCTCTTTGTCGGCCTCGCAAAAAGAGCAAGCCTTTCACGCCGCGATGGAGGCGGGGCACACCGCGGCCTGGAATTTGGAATGGGAAAAAGCCGCGCAAGCCTATGCCCGCGCCGTGGCCCTCAAGCCCCGGGATTACTGGGCCCTGGTCAATTTGGGTTTGGCGCTCTTCTCTTTGGGCCAGTGGCGCGAGGCCGCCGAGGTTTACCGCAAAGCCGCGGAAGTCGCACCCCGGGAACCCGCACCCTGGGAGAAACTGGCGCAGATTTTCGAGCGTTTGGGGAACGAAAAAGCCGCAGTGGAAGCCGCCATGGCCGCTGCGGAGCGTTACGCCCGCAGCGAGCAATGGGAAAAAGCCATCGCCATGTGGGAACAGGCGGCTCGGCTGGCGCCTTCCTATCTGGAGCCCCACTATTACGCCGCGCTGGCCTATCAAAAACTGGGCCGCAAATACGAGGCCGCACCGCACTTCCTTTACGCCATCGCCCTGCTGCAGCGGGTGGGGCGGCAATCCGAGGCCATACGGGTGGCCCAACGGGCGTTGCAATTCCTGCCCCAGCATCCTGAAATCCGCCGGGCCTTGCAACTTCTGGCGCGCAACAAACCCGTGCCCATCCCCAAGTGGACGCCCCCTGAGGCGGCCCAGCCCACCACCGGCCCCCTGGCCCCCAAACACGCCCTGGCCGCTTTGCCCGCCGGCGAAGGGGATGTTGCCCCCGCGCCGACGGCGACCGAGGACGAGACCGACACCCCGCGGCCCCTGGATGAGGAAGCCTTCCAGGCCGCGCTGTCGGTCATGGCCGAACTGCTCTTCATGCAGGCCGAAGAAAGCGACGACGAAACCCGCGAAACGCCCAAGGACCGCCTGCGGCGCCTGACCCAGGCTCGCGAGGCCTACCGCAACCTGGCCGCCGCGCAGCGCGACAAAGTCGTCTTGCTGCTCACCAAGGCCTTCGAGCTGCAATCCCAGGGGAAATGGCGGCAGGCGGCCGCGGAGCTGGAGCGGGCCCAAAAGGCCGGCTTGCAACACGCGGCCCTGGCCTACGCGCTGGGCGTGTTCTACCTGCGCGCTGGTGAACCCAAGCGGGCCTTCGCCGCGCTGCAAAAGGCCCTCACCCATCCCGACTTCGCCCTGGCCGCCCGCTGGCTGCGGGCCAAAATTTTGGCCGACCAAAACCGCTACAAGGCCGCGGCCCAGGAGGCCCTCGAAGCCCTCTACTGGGCCGATTGGCTCACCACCGCGAGCGAGCAGCGTCAAATCCTCGATTCCTACTACGAAGTGCTGCGCACCGACCTGGAGCGCAAGAAGCTTTCCGCAGAGCAGGCCGAAAAAATCTACCGCAGCGTGGCTCAACTGCTCGAAGCCCCCGATTGGCGGGAACGCATTGCCGCGCTGCGCACCCATTCCGACGAAACGCACAGCCACGAAATGCTGTCCACATCGGCCGAAAGCGCGGTCGTGCCCCTGGCCGAATTCATCCTGCAAGTGCAAAATCCCGAGCTGTTGGAGCGGATGCGCCGCATTCGGGCGTACATGCAGCGCCATTTGTACGACGCGGCCATGGAAGAGGCTCATTTTGCCCTCTTCGATGCGCCCACCTTCCTGCCCTTACACATCCTCATCGGCGACATCCTGTGGTATCAAAGCCTGCTGGAACAGGCGGCCCACAAATTCCTGGTGCTGGCCAAAGCCTATCAGGTGCGCGGCGAGGGCCTCAAGGCCGTGCAAATGTTGCGCCGGGTGCTGGAAATCAACCCCCTGCACACCCAGGCCCACAACATGCTCATCGCGCTGCTCATGGAACAAGGCGCGCATGGCGAAGTGGCCGAAGCCTACCGCAAACTGGGCGAAGTGCACTACGAACTGGCCAACCTGGACGAAGCCGCCCAGGCCCTGGAAAAGGCCGCGGAGTGGGGCCAGCGCGCCGGCTGGCCCCCCGAACAGCAGGCCCAGGTGCTCAAAATCCAGGCCGCCATCGCGGAGCAACGCTTCGATTGGGACCGCGCTCGGGCCATTTACCAGAAGTGGACCGAGCTCACCCCCGACGACACCGCGGCCTGGGAAGGCCTGCTCGACCTGGAATTACGCCTGGAAAACGACGAGCGCATGGTGCGGGCCCTGGACCGCATGTTTCGCCATTTTCGCGCCCGGCCCGGCGGTCTAAAGAGCGCCATCCAGGTCCTGGAGCGCTTGGTGCAGCGCTATCCCAAGCACCTGGACCTGCGGCTTTACCTGGCCCGCATGTACGCCTTTGACGGGCAGCAGCAGGAAGCCCTGGAGGCCTACGACCGCCTCATCGAAACCTACATGGAAATGGGAAACACCCTGGCGGCCAAACGGGCCCTCAAATCGGCCCTGGCCCTCAACCCGCCGCCCACCAAGGCGCAAGTTTATCGCAGCCTGCTGCAGCAAATCGAAGCCGCATAGCCGCATGGGCGCCTGCGCCCCTTCAGGCTTTCGCATAGGTGCGCGTATGACCATGTCCGTTTCGTCGGTGGGAACCGGCCTGACAGCTCAGCCCCAGTCGCGAGGCCCGCGCCCGGGCCTTGACCTGGACGACCCGCAAGTGCGGGAGGCCGCGTTGCGCGCCTTAGAAGAAGTGCGCCGCGGCGTCCCCGTGGCGCAGGCCATCAAGCGCCATCCCATCCCGCGGGGCTATTTGAGCAAAGCCACGCTGGTGGCCTTGTATCGTCAGCTGGTGGCCCAGGGCCAATGGCCCGAAGACCCCAACCTGCTGGCCCGCCTGCGCCTCAAGCCCGTGCGCTCCCTGTCGGGCGTCACCGTGGTCACCGTGCTTACCAAGCCCTATCCCTGCCCGGGCGAGTGCGTCTTTTGCCCCACCGATGTGCGCATGCCCAAAAGCTACCTGCCCGAGGAACCGGGCGCGCAGCGGGCCTACCAGCATCAGTTCGACCCCTACGCGCAGGTGCGGGCCCGCCTGCAGGCCCTGGAAGCCGTGGGCCATCCCACCGACAAAATCGAATTGCTCATCTTGGGCGGCACCTGGAGCGCCTACCCCCGTTCGTATCAAACCTGGTTCGTCAAGCGCCTGTTCGACGCGCTCAATGAGCGCGACGCGCCCGATTTACCCACCGCGCACCGCTGGAATGAGACCGCGCGGCACCGCAATGTGGGCCTGGTGGTCGAAACCCGGCCCGACCACATCACGCCCAAAGAACTGCGCCGGCTGCGGCGGCTGGGCGTCACCAAAGTGCAAATCGGCGTGCAGAGCCTCGACGACCGCATTCTGGCCCTCAACAAGCGGGGCCACACCGTGGCCGAAGTGCGCCGGGCCTTTGCCCTGCTGCGGGCCGCGGGCTTCAAAATCGTGGCCCATTGGATGCCCAACCTTTTGGGCGCGACCCCCGAAAGCGACCGCGCGGATTTCGCCCGCTTGTGGCAGGGCCTGGCCCCCGACGAGCTCAAAATCTACCCCACCCAGCTGCTCCCTAACGCCGAGCTTTACGCCTACTGGCAACGGGGCGAATATCGCCCCTACACCACCGAGGAGCTCATTGACCTGCTGGCCGACCTCAAGGCCACGGTGCCCGAATATTGCCGCATCAACCGGGTGATACGCGACATTCCGTCCACCTATGTGGTGGAAGGGAACCGGCGCACCAGCCTGCGGCAGGATGTGCAGGCCGAAATGGCCTGCCGGGGCACCCGCTGCCGCTGCATTCGCTGCCGGGAGGTGCGCGGCCAACCCGTGCGGCCCGAAGATTTGACCCTGGTCGATTACACCTACACCGCCGATGACGCGGAAGAGCACTTCTTGCAGTTCGTCACCCCCGACGACCGCCTGGCCGGCTTCTTACGCCTTTCGCTGCCTTTGCCCCAGGCCCCCGAAACCGGGCTGGAGGACCTGCGCGACGCGGCCATCATTCGCGAAGTGCATGTCTATGGCCCCGCGTTGCCCGTGGGCGAAGCTCAGCCCGGCGCGGCCCAACACGCGGGGTTGGGTACCCGACTGTTGGAACGCGCCGTGGCCATCGCCCGGTCTGCCGGGTTCCGCCGCCTGGCGGTGATTGCCGCGGTGGGCACCCGGCGCTATTACCTCCAGCGCGGCTTCCGTCGGGGGAACCTGTACCTGCTGCGTGATTTGTAAGCGTGTGCCTTTTCCCTTTCCCCTGGTAGGAGGTGACCTATGCGTCGGGAAATTCGCGCCATCGATGTGCTCGCCGCGGGCAAGGTGGGCTGCCTGTGGGGGGCGTTGCTCACGGCCATTTTGGGCTGCATTGGCATCTTTCTGCCCATGCTGACCCTGCCCTCGCTGATGGCTTCCATGATGCCGGACCAGGCCGATGCCATGGCCACCATGGGCGGTGGCTTTGTGGCCGCGCTGGTGGCCTACCTGGGCGCCATCTTCGTCGAGGCCGTGGTGGTGGCCATCATCGCCGCTCTGGGCGCGCTGCTCTACAATCTCATCGCCAAAAGCGCGGGAGGCCTGGTGGTCGAGATGGAAGACCAGAGCTAAAGCGCATTCGCGCGGCGCCGAAAACCACCGCGGGGCCCAGCGCGGCCCCGCGGTGTCTTTGCCCTTATCCCGAGGGGGTGGGGGAAGGGGTGGGCGACGGTGTGGCCGTGGGCGTTGGCGTGGGGGTGACCCGCGGCGTGGGGGTGGGCGTGGCCACCAGATACACCGGCACCTTGATTAAATCGCCGATGTACAGGGGTGTGGCCTCGTCCATATCGTTGGCCTTGCGAATTTCATCCACATCGGTGAGGAATTTGTCGGCGATGGCCTGCAGCGTGTCGCCCGGGCGCACGAAGTAGAGGATGATGTCGCCGGGTTTCAGATTGGGGGGCAGGGGCGTGGGCGTCGGCGGCTCCATGCCCGGCAAGGGAATGATGAGCTCCCGTCCGGCGTACAGGATAGACTGGTTCGACAGCCCGTTCCACAGCATGAGCACATCGGGGTCCACGCCGAACTGGTCGGCAATGCTGAAGATGGTATCGCCCGGCTGCACGGTGTAAGGGAAGGGCTCGCTGGGCGTGGGGGTGAGGCTGGGGGTCCAGGTGGGGGTGATGGTGGGCGTGGGCGTGGGGGTCGCCGTCGGGGGAACCGGCGTTGGCGTGGCCGTGGCGGTGGCGGTGGGGGTTTCGGTGGGTTGCCAGGGCAGGCGGCCTGTGGTGGTCCAGGCGTTGATGATGAACACCGTGCCGACCACCATGAGCACCACAGCCAGCCCGCCGAAGAGGAACGGCAGCCATTGCTGTTGGCGTTGTCGACGAGGGGGCATTTGGGGGGACATGGGGTCTCCTCCTACGAAGGCGATGGGGCGCGGCCCGGCGCCTCGGGCCCGGTTTCGCCGGTGAGGGCCAGGAACACATCTTCCAGGGTCGGCGTGACGGGTTCCACCTGCGCGACCTGCACGCCGGCTTGCTGCAGCCCGCGGCGCAGGGCTTTGGCCGTGACCTCAGGCCGGGTGAGCAAGCGCAACCGGTCGCGATGCAACGCCACGCGCTGCACGCCGGGCAGGGTTTCGGCCTGGGCCAGCGCCTCCAATAGCGGGTGGGCGTCCACTTCCCACAGCCGCGCTTGCAGCAGGCGCGCTTTGAGCCGCGCGGGGGTATCCATGGCCAACAGGCGGCCCTGGTGCATCAGCCCGACCCGGTGGCAATATTCGGCCTCGTCCATGTAGTGGGTGGTCACGAAAATGGCGATGTCTTGCTCGACCAGGTCGTAAATCAAATCCCAAAACGCGCGGCGGGTGGGCGGGTCGACACCGCTGGTGGGCTCGTCGAGAAAGAGCACCTGAGGGCGATGCAGCAGCGCGGTGGCCAAAGCCAGGCGCTGCCGCCAGCCCGCGGGCAAGGCACCGGCCCGGCGATGGGCCAGGGGCGTCAGGCCCAAGGCTTCGGCCACTTCCTGCACCCGCCCGGCGCGCCGCACCCCATACACCTGGGCGTAGAAAGTCAGGTTTTCTTGCACCGTGAGCTCATCGTAAAGCGCGAAGCGTTGCGACATGTAGCCAACCCGTTCGCGAATGGCCTCGGCGTGGCGGCGCACATCGTAGCCCAACACCGTGGCCGTGCCCGCGCTGGGTTCCAACAGCCCCAACAACATGCGAATGGTGGTGGTTTTGCCCGAGCCGTTGGGGCCCAAATAGCCCACCACTTCGCGCGGGTAAATCTCAAAGGACACCTGGTCCACCGCGACGAAGTCGCCAAACAAACGGGTAAGGCCTTGGGCCCGCACCAAAGGCTCGGGGGACATGACACCTTCCTCGGCCGTGGGGGTTACGGAGAGTATACCGCGTTTGGGCCTATGGTGTGGGAACCGGGGTGGGGGTGTCGGTGGGCGTGGATGTAGGGGGTACGGGGGTATCGGT
>JALSPJ010000073.1 GCA_026985995.1 Anaerolineales bacterium | reverse complement strand
GGCGTGGATTTGGGCTACGCGCTGCCGCGGCTGATGGCCGAGGTGGGCCTGGACGAGGATTTTGCCGCGGCCATGCGCGCCGCGGCGCGCACCTATCGCCGCCTGGCCGAGGCGCTGGGGCCCCATGTGGCCGCGTATGTGGTGCCCAACGCGTTCAACCGCCGGGTGCTGGCGGTGATGAACCTGCGTCAGGCGTTTCATCTGCTGGAATTGCGCAGCGCGGCCAACGCGCATTTTTCCATGCGGCGGGTGGCGCTGGCCATGGCCGAACGGCTGCGCGCGGTGTATCCCGCGGTGATGGCGCACTTGCGCACGCCCGACACCACCGCGGCCGCGCTGGAAGCGGAGCATTTCGCCGCCCTGGCCGCGCGGGTGTAATCAGGGCGTGGGGGTGGGGGTGGCTTCAGGGGGCAAGAAGACCACTTGCGGGTAGCCCAGCTGGGCGAACAGGCGCTCCAGGAACACTTCCGCATTGGCCTGGGCCTGCTCCAGGATGCCGTCTTCCAGCGCGGCTTCCAAAATGGCCTGCTCCGCGACCCGCCGGGCCTGGGTTTCCAGGTCCACCTGGCCTTTGGTCAGCAGGCCGGTCTCCCGGTCGTAGACATAGGATTTGTCGTTGTCTAAGGTGGCGACGAAGACCTGGGCCCGGGGCAGGCGCACATAGAGCACGTCGTCTTCCACCCACAGGTCGTCGGGGCCCAGCTGGCTCAGGTCCACCCCGGCGATGACCACGCCGTGGGCCACAAAAAGCAGGCGGTCGCCGAAGAGGGTTTGCCACAGACCTTCCTGGCCGCTTTGGGCGGTGACCACCTTCTCGATGGTGTATTGCACCGTTTCGAGCCGGGCCAGGCGCTGCACTTTGTGGACGATGGTGACCGGGTCGGGCACCACGGTGGGGGTGGGATGCAACACCTGGGCCACCTGGGTGCTGAGCGCGCCCTGCATGGATTGCACCGGCAGCAGGGCCTGGCGCAGCCGGCTCACCTGGTCCGTCACCCGGGCCACGCCCCAGGCCATGATGGCCAGCACGCCGAGCACCAGCACCCAACCTTTGAGGCCGTTCATGGGGCTTCCTCCTGCGGGGCAGGCTGGGGCTGAAACACCCGGGGCAGGCGCACGGTGAAGGTGGTGCCCTGGCCCACCCGGCTGCGCACGGTCACCGTGCCGCCGAGCAGCTCGGTATAGCGTTTGACCAGGGCCAGGCCCAGGCCGGTGCCGCCTTTGTGGCGTTGGGCTTCGCCGCCGGCCTGGCGGAAGGGCTCGAAGATGGTGGGCAAATCTTCCTCGGGGATGCCGATGCCCGTGTCTTCGACTTCGATGCGCACCCATTCCCGGCCCTGGTCGTCGGTTTCGGGCCGCGCCCGCACCACGACGCGGCCGTTTTCGGTGAACTTGACCGCGTTGCTGACCAGGTTGAGCAGAATGTGCAGTACCTTTTGCCGGTCCGTCTCTAAGGTCAGGTCCGCGGGCTGAATGTCGATTTCCAGGCGGTCGTTGTTACGCTGCGCCAGGGGCGCGACCAGGCTGTGCACTTCGTCCACCACAGCGCGCAAAGCAAAGGGCTCGACGCTGACGGCTTCCTCTTCCTGGCTGCGGCGATATTCCAGCACCAAATTGACGATGGAAAGCAGGCGCTGGGCCGCGGTTTCGATTTGGCGCAGCTCTTCGTCGTATTCCAGAAAGCCCTCTTCGGCCATGCGCAGCCATTCCAGGTAGCCCAAGATGGCCTGCAAGGGGGTGCGCATTTCGTGGCTCAGGTTGGCGAAGAAGGCTTCTTGCCGCCGGCGCAGGTCTTCGGCCTCTTCCTTGGCCCGCAGCAGTTCCTGGCTCAGGTGGAATTGTTCTTCGTAGAGGCGGGCCTGATACACGGCCAGGGCAATCATATCGGCCGCGGTTTCCAGCAAACGCAGGTGGTCGTAGGAAAAGTGCCGCTTTTCTTCGGAGGAGAAAGTCATCACGCCCAGGGGTTTGCCCTGGTAGAAGAGGGGCACCGAGACCACCGACTTCCAGGGCAGCCGGTCGGCGAAAATCCAGCGGTCGTCGGTTTCGGTGTCGGGGGAATAAATCATGCGGCCGGCCCGCAGGGCCCGACCGGCAAAGCCCCGGTCGATGACCTCTTGCACCATGGCCCGATAATCCGCGTCGGACAAATCGGTGTGTTCCTCGACGAAATAGTCGGTCACCCGCAAGTTTTCGTCGACCAAAATCAGCGAGGCGTTGCTGGCGTTGAGCAGTTCCTGACCTACCCGCAGGGCCGCGCGCCAGGTTTCCTGCAGCGAGAGGGGCGCGGCCAGCAAAGTGCGGCTGATGCGCAGCAGGTTTTCCAGGAAGGTTTTTTGTTGTTCCAGGTCTCGGCGCAGGAATTCCCGCTCGGTGATGTCGCGGATGACGGCCACGGCCATGCGGCCCATGCTTTCGGGCAGGGCCACCAAGCTCATTTCCAGCACAGCCTGACGACCGTCGGGCAGGGTGGTCTCGAAAACATCGAACCAGCGGCCTTCTTGGGTGAGGGCCCGCTCGATGAGGGCCGCCTGCCCCGGCGAGGTGGGCAAAACTTCGGCCACCAGCTGGCCTTTGAGAGAAGGCACGCCCACCCACATGGCGGCCGCGGGGTTGTGTTCGACGATGAAGCCATGGGCGTCGAAGATGATGACGATTTCCTGGATGTTTTCGTGCACGGCCTGGAGCAGATGCAAGTGTTGGGCCTCGCGGCGGCGGGTGATGAGCAAGGCGATGGAATCCGCAGCCGAGCGCCACACCTGCCGCACTTCGGGGGAGGGGGCGAAGGCGGCCTCGAGGGTCACCAGGCCTAAGGGCCGCTCACCCTGCCGCAGGGGGAAGGCCCAGCCGGACCAACCTTGCGCCTGGGCTTGCGGCGGCCGCAGGGCCTCGTCCACGGCGAAAATGTCGGCCTGCCACCAGCCGGGCTGCGCGTCGACGCCGTCGGGGGGCCGAGGCTCGGGGCCTTCCCACGCGGCCAGCCACAGGCGGCGCCCGTCGTCGTCCAAAAGCCAGATGCCCACCGCGGCGGGGTGCTGCGCGCCCAGGCCCCGGTGCAGCAAGCGCGCGGCCTGGGCCAGCGACGGTTCCAACCCCTGGGGCTCGAGCACCAGGGCCAACAGGTCGCGCCCTAAGCGTTCGGCCGCGGCCTGAAAGGCATCGCGCTGCTGCAATTTGCGCCACGGGGTGAGGTCGTAGACGATGAGCGCGCGCCCGATTTGCAGACCGCTGCGACCTTCGATGTCCAGCGCGTAGGCTTCGACAAACATTTCGCCGTGGTCGGGGTGTTCCAGCCGCACCTCTCGGGGCGCGGCTTCGGGCTGGCGAAAGACTTCCAACAGCGGCGGGTAAGGCCGCAGTAAGTCATCCAGGGGACGGCCCAAAGGCGCGGGGTCCTGCAGCCAGGCCTGCGCGCTGCGGTTCCACCAGGTGAGGCGCGCCTGCCGGTCGGCCACCAAAATGGCTTCCTGAGCGCGTTCCAGCATATCGGGGCCGACGATGGGCATAATCATGCCGAAGTTGCGGTTGAGCACCAGCCAGCCCAAGGCCAGGGCAAAGGCCCAGACGACCGTGGGCATGGGGTTGATGGCCGCGAAGAAGCCGTTGCCCTGGAGGTGAAGGTAGTGCGAGTAGACGATGAGGCCGGTCGCGAGAAACAGGGCGGCCAGAACGGCCGGGCGCATGTGACGCCGAATGAAGAATTCCCGATAGACCTTGAGCGCGATGAGCATGCCCGCGGTAAACACCAGCCCGGGCAGCACGAAAAGGGCAATTTCTACATCCCAGGGGATATGGACAAGGAACCGGATGACCGGGTAATCGCCCAGGTTGTAAATCATGTAGTCCCGGTGCAGCAGGCGCGGCAACATGCGTTGCACCGCGTAGAACCACGGCGGCACCGCGAGGAGGAAACCCACCACGCTGGCCCCCTTCAGCCAGCGCCGGAACTGGGGCACCAGGGCCAACATGCCCACGAAGAAGGCCCAGCTGGCCAGCGCAGCGCTGATATTCAACCCGGCCTCGGCCCAAAACACGGTGCGCGGGTTGCGGGAGATGAGGCCCACCATGGAGAAGGCGGCTTCGCCCCCGGCAAACAGGTTGGTGAGCGCGAACCACGGCGCGGCGATGGGCATGAAGCGCCGCTGCCGCCAGATGAGCACCGCGATGACCCACGGCAGCACGGTGGAAATGCTCAGGGAAATCAGCACCAGCATGAGGGGGAACATGGGCCTACTCCCAACACGAAACCGCAACCCGACCCCAAAAGGCGATGGTGATGTGCACTGGGCCGCGGAAACCGCCGCGCCTTGGCGTAGATGGGTAAACTTATTGTACCGCGCTTTTTCCCTTCCCAAGGGGGCCGGGGTGGGGTATAAAGAGGAAGGCGTGCCGGCAGGCCGCGAGGCCGGAGCCCGACAGACGCCCGCTTCAACCCTGCTCCAGGCCCAAGGAGAAAAACCCTATGGCAGCACGACGGCCCATCGTGGCCATCGTCGGACGGCCCAATGTGGGCAAATCGACCCTGTTCAACCGCCTGGTGGGCGAGCGCCGCGCGGTGGTCAACGATGTGCCCGGTACCACCCGGGACCGCATCGTGGGCACCGCGGAGTGGCTCGACCGGGTGTTCGATGTGGTCGACACCGGCGGTCTGGACCCCACCGCGGGCCGGCGGGGCAAGGCGCCCCTGTCGGTCGATTCCGCGGCCTTCATCGAGGAAATTCGCCGGCAGGCCGCGGCCGCGGTGGCCGACGCGGATGTGGTGCTCTTCGTGGTCGATGCCGAAGCCGGCATCACCCCCGCGGACCGGCAGGTGGCCGAGTGGTTGCGCCGGCGGGGGCCCGACGCGCCCCCTGTGCTCCTGGTGGTCAACAAGGCCGATTCGGACCGCAAGGCCCAGGATGTCTACGCCTTCTACGAACTGGGCTTAGGCGACCCCATCCCCATTTCCGCGCTGCATGGCCGGGGCGTGGGTGATTTGCTGGACCAGGTGCTGGCGCTGGTGCCCTGGGCCCCCCGCTTCGACGCGGTGGAAGACGGCGACGCAGACATTCCCAAACTGGCCATCGTGGGCCGGCCCAATGTGGGCAAATCCAGCCTGCTCAACCGCTTGCTGGGCCAGGAGCGGGTGCTGGTCAGCGACATCCCCGGCACCACCCGCGACGCGGTGGACACCCGGGTGCGCTACTTTGGCCGTGAAATCGTGCTCATCGACACCGCCGGCATTCGTCGCAAAGGGCGCATCGAGCCGGGGGTGGAAAAGTACAGCGTGCTGCGCGCCCTGCGCGCATTGCAGCGCGCGGATGTGGCCCTGCTGGTGCTCGACGCCACCGAGGGCGTGACCGCCCAGGACGCGCACATCGGCGGCTACATCCAGGACGCGGGCAAATCCGTGGTCCTTCTGGTCAACAAGTGGGATGCGGTGCCCGACAAGGACGAGTTTACCATCAACCGCTACACCGAGCATGTGCGCCGGGAACTCAACTTTCTGGACTACGCGCCCTTGCTGTTCATTTCGGCCAAGACCGGGCAGCGGGTACACAAGGTGCTGCCCACCGCGCTGGAAGTCTACGAAGCCCGCTACACCCGCCTGCCCACTTCCTTCGTCAACCGCATTTTGCAAGATGCGGTCGACAAACACCCGCCGCCCCCGGCCAAAGGCAACAAGGCCCTCAAAATTTACTTCGCCGCGCAGGTGGGCGTCGCACCGCCGACCTTTCTCTTGCAGGTCAACGACCCCAAGCTGGCGCACTTTTCCTATTTGCGTTATTTGGAAAACCAGATACGGGCCGCGCATCCCTTCGTGGGCACGCCCATTCGCCTGCTGCTGCGGGGCAAGCCCCAAAAAGGCAAAAAGCGCGCCAGGGGTGCGCGCGGCTAACGCGGTACAATGTGGGGGAGAGGTGCCCTATGCCCGAGGAACGCTTGCAGAAAATTCTGGCCCGGGCCGGGCTGGGTTCCCGCCGCAAATGTGAGGAGCTCATCGCCCAGGGCCGGGTGACGGTCAACGGCCAGGTGGCCCATCTGGGCATGAAAGCCGACCCCCTGCGGGATGATATCCGGCTCGATGGGCAGCGCATTCGCACCATCGAGCCCCTGGTCTATATCATGGTCAACAAACCCCGCTGGGTGCTTTCCACCATGGAGCCGGACCGCAAACACCGCACCCTGCGGGACCTGGTGCCCGTGGCCGAGCGGGTCTTCCCTGTAGGGCGGTTGGACCTGGAAAGCGAGGGCTTGGTGCTGCTGACCAACGACGGCGTGCTGGCCCAGCGGCTGATGCACCCCCGCTATGGGCACGAGAAGGAATATCGGGTGCTGGTGGCCAAAGTCCCCGACGAGAAGCAGCTCAAGGCCTTTCGTTACGGCATTGTGCTGCCCGACGGCTACCGCACCCGTCCGGTGCAGGTGGAAGTGCTGCGTCGGCAGGGCAAAGGCGCGTGGCTGCGCATGATTCTCACCGAAGGGCGTAAGCGGCAAATTCGCGAAATGTGCCGGGCCGTGGGCCTGCCCGTAGTGCGCCTCCTTCGCACCCGCATCGGCCCTTTGCGGTTAAGAGATGTGGAAGTGGGCGGCTGGCGTTACCTCACGCCCGACGAAATTCGTGCCTTGCGCAAAGCCGCGGGGTTGCCCCTCAACGGGCGCCAAACCGCCAAGGAGCAGAAGGGATGAAAACCTACATCGCTACCATCGACGGCCGCGAGTTCCGGGTGGAAATCATCGACGAGCGCCATGTGAAAGTCAACGGCCAGGTCTACGAAGTGGACTTCACCAACATTGGCGACCGGCCCCTGTATTCCCTGCTGGCTTCGGGGCGCTCCTTCGAGGCCAATGTGCACCAGGAAGACGACCTGTGGCATGTGCTGCTGCGGGGGCGGCTGTACGCGGTGCGGGTGGAAGACGAGCGGGAGCGCGCGCTGCGGGCCCGGGCCGGGGTCGAAACTGCAGACCAGCGTCCCCAGCGCATTCAGGCCCCCATGCCGGGCCTGATTGTGGAAGTGCGGGTACAGCCCGGCCAGGAAGTGCGCAAAGGCGACACGCTGCTCATTCTGGAATCCATGAAGATGCAAAACGAAATCAAAGCCCCCCGCGCCGGCGTGGTGGCCGCGGTGTTCGTCGAAAGCGGCCAATCGGTCAACCAGGGCGCGGCCTTGGTGCAGCTGGAATGAGCACGACGCAGCCCGTAGAGCGGGAAGTCAAGTTTCGGGTGCGGAACTTAGACGCGGTAGCCCGCCGTTTGGCGGCCTTGGGCGCGCGTCAAACCCAGCCCCGGGTGCACGAGTACAACCTGCGCTTCGACACCCCCGACGGACGCCTGACCCGCAGCCGCCAGGTGCTGCGCCTGCGCCGGGACCGCCGCGCCACCCTGACCTACAAAGGCCCCGGCGACCCACAAGCCAGCGTCGCAGTCCGCCGGGAAATCGAAGTCGAGGTGAGCGACTTCGACGCGACGTGGCAACTGCTGGAAGCCTTGGGCTATCGGGTGGCGCTGATTTACGAAAAATATCGCGCGGCCTACACCTGGCAGCATTGCGTCATCACCCTGGACGATACCCCCATGGGTGCGTTTGTGGAAATCGAGGGGCCGTCCGCGGCAGCCATTCGGCAGGCAGCCCAGGCCTTGGGCCTGCGCTGGGAGCATCGCCTGCGCGACAGCTACGCCGCACTGTTCCAGCGCCTGCGCGCCCGTCTGGTTCCCCCGCCCCGGCATTTGACCTTCGACGCGCTGGCCGCCCACCAGCCGTTGCCCGCGAATTGGCTGCCCGTGCCTTACGCAGACGAACCCCCCGCGGCCTGAGCCAACACCTGCTCCACCCGGGCCAGCACCTCGGACCCCGCCGCGGCCACCAGCCGTGCCCGGGGTTGGGCGTAGTCCGTTCCCGGCTGCAAAGGGAAGAAGCCCTCGCCGGCAAAAGGCCGCACGATGCCGCCCGCGGCTTCCACCAGCAAAGTGCCGGCGGCCGCGTCCCACACCTTGGGCGCGCAATCCACCACGGCCAGCAGGGTGCCTCGGGCCACCAGGGCCTGGGCCCACACGCCCGAGCCCACGGCGCGCAGCTTCCACGGCCAGCGGGCCTGCCGATAGGGCCGGGGCAGGGGCCAGCACACCCCCACCAGGGCGATGCCGTGCTCGGGAGCCTGGGGCCGGGTGCGCAAGGGCTGGCCGTTGAGCCAGGCCCCGCGGCCGCGCCAGGCCGTGTACATCTCGCCCAGCAGGGGGAAATAGGCCGCGGCGACCAGGGGGTAGCCGTCGGCTGCGACATAGGCCACCGACACGCCCCACAAGGGCAGCCCAAAGGCGAAATTGTGGGTGCCGTCTAAGGGGTCCACCACCCAGGCGCCGTCCCGGTTCGGGGGCCAGGCGGTGTTGGCCTCCTCGCTGATGATGGCCGCGTGGGGGTCGGCCGCGCGCAGCAAGCGTTGGGCCAGGGCGTCGGCCTCGCGGTCGGCCTGGGTGACCAGGGTGTGGTCGGGCTTGCGGTCGGCGGGCACGCCTTGCGGGTGGAATTGGACGCGCAGCCATGCGCCCACCTGGCGGGCCACGGCCTGGGCCAAATCGAAGCGGGTTTGGGTGTTGGGCATAGGCACACCTCGCGGCGTGGTGGTGATGCAGGGCCGCAGGGAACAGAAAAAAGCCCGCGGCTGTGCGGCCACGGGCCAGCAGTCGGGGCGGGCGGATTTGAACCGCCGACCCCCGCAACCCCATTGCGGTGCGCTATCCGGGCTGCGCCACGCCCCGACGCACCCCCGATTATACCGCAATTCGCTCAAAGTGCAAGGCACAAGGGTAATCACCGCAGGGCTTTTCCAAATACAAATAACATCACACGGAGGCACGGTGAACACAGAGAAAGGGGAGAAATTATTCTCGCTGTGTCTCTGTGTGAAATTTAAACTCGATGCTCGATGTTGTGAATGCCAGTGGTGTTAGAAAAACGAAAAGCCCTGAATCACCGCCCCGACCAGCCTGGACAAAGCCCACCCCTTGGGGTAGAATAGGCCCCGCCTGGAGCCCAAGGCTGCAGGCCCGGTTTTTCTGTGCATCATCTCGGGAAATCGCAGGAGGCGACCCTTGCCGAACACCCGTTCTGCCAAAAAACGCTTGCGCCAAAACGAAAAGCGCCGCTTGCGCAACCGCTGGTTCCGCGGGCGGGCCAAGACCTTCATCAAGAAATCGCGCCAGGCCATGGACCAGGGCGATGTGGAACAGGCCCGCTATTACGCCCAGCTGGCCGTCAAGGCCCTGGATAAAGCCGCGGCCAAGGGCATTTTGCACCCCAACAATGTGGCCCGCCGTAAGAGCCGCTTGCTCAAGCGCCTGCGTCGCCTGGAAATGTCGGTTCAGCAAGAGGCCTGACCCGTCGCGCCAGCGCGGTGCCGGACGGGAACTCGAAGGCCGGGTTCCCGTTTTTGTTGTTTCTCCCGGAGGCTGAGGCATGTTGGACGCCCTGCAGCAACAGGTGGCCGAACAGGTGCGCGCGCTGCTGCACGAGCAGCACATCCCCGAGCCCAAGGCGTGGCGCTTTGCCCAGGTGCCGGGCGAGGGCGTGTGGGGTTTCAGCCTGCCCTTCTTCCCCATCGCCGCGGCCGAGGTGCGGGCCAAAGGGCTGAAAATGCCCGTGCCCCAACGGGCCCAGGAACTGGCCCAGGCCGCGGCCGAGCGGGTGCGCGACCTGCCCGGCGTGCAGCGCGTCGAAGCCGTGCGGGGCTACCTCAACATTTATGTCGACCCCCACGCCTATGGCCGCCAGGTGGTCGACACCGTGCTGGCCCAGGGCCCAAATTTCGGGCGGGCCCCCCGCCGCGGCCAGCGCCTCATGGTGGAATTTTCCCAGCCCAACACCCACAAGGCCTTCCATGTGGGCCACCTGCGCAATGTCATCTTGGGCGAGGCCGTGTGCCGCATTCTCGACGCGGCCGGCTACGAGGTGGTGCGGGCCAATTACTTGGGCGACATCGGCTGGCATGTCATCAAGTGGCTGTGGAATTACCTCACTTACCACCAGGGTGAGGAACCCCCCACGGAAGACAAGACCACCTGGATTAGCCAGCTCTACATCGAGGCCAACCGGCGGCTCAAAGAGAACCCCGACCTGGAGCCCCAGGTGCGGGCCCTGTTCCACCGCTGGGAGGCCCGGGACCCCGAACTGCTGGCCCTGTGGGAAAAGACCCGCCAGTGGTCCATCGAGGGCTTCGAGGAAATCTACCGCCTGCTGGATGTGCACTTCGACCGAGTTTACTACGAAAGCGAAATGGAAGAGCCCGGCAAAGCCCTGGTGGAAGAGCTCATTCGCCGGGGCATCGCCCGGGACCTGCGGCCCAACGGCCCGGTCATCGTGCCCCTGGACGAGCTCTTGGGCCTGGACAAGGAAACCTACCGCACCTATGTGGTCTTGCGCTCCGACGGCACCAGCCTCTACGCCACCAAAGATTTGCCCCTGGCCATCCAGAAATTCCGCGAATACCCCGACCTGGTGCAGAGCATCTATGTCATTGATGTGCGTCAGTCCCTCTACATGAAGCAGATTTTCAAGACCCTGGAGC
Organism: Anaerolineales bacterium; assembly: GCA_026985995.1. Classification (GTDB taxonomy): domain Bacteria; phylum Chloroflexota; class Anaerolineae; order Anaerolineales; family DRMV01; genus JAADEN01. The sequence continues at coordinate 4,550 of JALSPJ010000073.1, read as the reverse complement.
TCATGGGCTACGAGTGGGCCGACCGGCTCTATCACTTAGCGTATGAGCTGGTGCTGCTGCCGGCCAACCTGATTCAAGAGGTGCAGGAAGTGGACCTGGAGGCCGAGGCCCCTGCCGAAGCCGAGGGCAAACCGCAGGCCAAAGCCGCCAGCTCCCGGGAAGGCGCGGTGCTGCTGGACCAGCTCTTTCAGGAAGCCCACCGCCGGGCCCGGGCCATTGTGGACGAGAAGAACCCATCCTTGCCCGCGGCGACCAAGGACCGGGTCGCGTGGCAGGTGGCGTTGGGCGCGCTGAAATACAGCATGTTGGCCCGAGAAAACACCCGCTTCTTCGTCTTCAACTGGCAACAGGCCCTGGATTTCAACGGCAACGCTTCGCCGACCATTCAGTACGCGCATGTGCGCTGCGCCAGCCTGCTGCGCAAGGCCGGGGGCGCGCCCGAGGCCTCGGTGACCCCGCAGCACGAGCTACACCCCGCGGAAGTAGCGCTCATCTCCCAGCTGGCTGCCTTCCCGGGGGTGGTGTTACGGGCCGCGGCCGAATACAAGCCCCTGCACATCACCAACGCGGCCTTCGCGCTGGCCCGGGCCTTCAACGATTTCTACGACCGCTGCCCCGTGTTGGCCGCGGAGGACCCCCAGGTGCGGGACTTTCGCCTGCGTTTGGTGGCCGCGACCAAGCAAACCCTGGCCAACGCGCTGCACCTGTTGGGCATCGAAGCCCCCGAGGTCATGTGAGCCGCGGCCGGGTCAGCGCACTTCGGCCAGGCACACATAAAACGCGGGGAAGGGGTACGATTGGGGCATCACCGGGTGTAGCACCATGGTGTGGTGTTCGCCGGCCGGCGGCACGGGGGTTACCGCGGTGGCCGTGACCAGGTAGAAGGGCCCCGAGCGGCTCTGCTGGGGGAAATGCACCTGGGGCGGGTCGCCGGCATCGAGCCAGGCCTCGTCCAGGGTGATGGGCTCCGGCCGCGTCGCCCCGGCGTCGAAGGGGAACATGTCGCCCGGCACCGCCTGCCAGGTTTGGGCCACATCGAAAGTCGCCGGCGTGGCCGCGGCCAGGTTGGCCTGCAGCTTCTCCAGGTGGCGTATCGCGGCCGTGAACGCCTGGCGACGGGCCGGGTCGGTCTCGTTGTCCAGCCAGCCACGATAGCGCGCCAGCTCCAGCTGCACGGCCCGCCGCGCGGCTTCCAACCTGCACTGGGCCGTGGCATCGCTGGGGGTGGGCGTGGCCGTCGCCCGCGGCGCGCTGCACGCGGCCAGCGCCCCGGCCACAAGCAACCACAAAACGAGCCTGCGCATCGTCCGCCTCCTGAGGTGGGTAGGGTGGTTCAGGGTTTCCGCCGCGGTCCAGGGTGCGTCGGCATCGTTGCATCCCCAGTCGCAGCGCCTTGCTTTTATACACATCGTACCATGGCGGACCAAGTTCGTTTGCTAAGGCCAAAGGGACGGGTGCGGCTTGCTTCAAAGCCCCACCTCCTAACCCCCGCTCCTCATAGGGGAGGGGGAACTTGGCCGCCGCGAGAGGCCAGGGCCGCGCTCGGCCCCTCCCCCTTACGAAGGGGGAGGGGTTGGGGAGGGGGATTTTGAACCGCATGGCCGCACCAACAGCCCGCCTCTAACAAGGGTAGAGAGGATGGGTGTGAAAGTGAGTCGCAGCGCGGGGGCGTCGCAAAGGAAAACGGCTTCGATGTGCCGCGCGCCAACCCCCGCATCCCTACCGTATTTGCCGGGCGTGGCTCATCCTTCCGTCGCTTCCGCCCGCCCGCCCAGGTGCCGGGCCAAAAAACGCTCCGCGCGGCGAAAGAAGTCGAGCCGGTTCTCAGGCCGGTAGAAGCCGTGCCCCTCGTCGGGGTATTCCACATATTCCACTTCGCGCCCCAGTTGGCGCAGGGCCTCCACAATCTGCAGGCTTTCCTGGCGCTTGACCCGGGGGTCGTTGGCGCCCTGGCCGATGAGCAGCGGGGCACGAATGTTCTCCGCGTGGAACAAGGGGGAAACAGCCCGCAGCAGGTCCGCGTCCTTCTCGGGGTGGCCCATGCGGGTGTGGAAGACGGCCACCATGGGTTTCCAGTAGGGCGGGATGCTTTCCAGCAAAGTGAACAGGTTGGAGGGGCCCACGATGTCCACCCCGCAGGCGTAGAGCTCGGGCGTGAAGGTCAGCCCGGCCAAGGTGGCATAACCGCCGTAGGAGCCGCCCATGATGCCAATGCGTCGCGGGTCCGCGATGCCCTGCGCGATGAGCCACCGCGCGGCGTCGGTCAGGTCGTCCTGCATCTTGCGGCCCCACTGCTTGTTGCCGGCGTTGAGGAAGGCCTTGCCGTAGCCCACCGAGCCCCGGAAGTTGACCTGCAGCACCGCGTAGCCCCGGTTGGCCAGCCACTGGGCGATGGGCTCCCAGCCCCAAAAGTCCCGCGCCCAGGGCCCGCCGTGGGGGTAGATGACCGCCGGTAGGTTGCGGGGTTCCACCCCGGGCGGCAGGGTGAGGTAGCCGTGCAGGATGAGGCCATCCCGGGCCCGAATGCGCACCGGCTTCCGCTCGGCCAGAGGATACTTCTCCACCTCCGGGCGTGAAACGAACAACATCCGTGCCTCGCCGGTCTCCCGGTCGTAAAGGTAATAGTGGACCGACTGCCGATCGCCGTCGTAGGCCACTACCCAGCGACGGTTGGCCAAATCCCGGCTGGTGACGCCGAACTGGCGTCCGGGCTCCACCTGGGCCAGGCGGTCGAAGTGGGGTTCCAGCGCGGGGTCGAGCACCACCCATTCCTGCTTGTCGCGGTACACGGCCACGGCTTCCGGGCGCTTGGCGCGGGGGTGGAAAAGGAACGCCGGGCCCAGGGTCCAGTCGCCCACCCCCATGTCGTAGACCGGGTCTTCGGCCAGGATGCGCTCCTCGTCGGTGCCCAGGTCGTAGGCGCGCAGGGCGGAGGTATCGCGGCCCACGCTGCTGAACAGGTACAGGGTGTTGCCCCGGAGCTCCGCGGGTTCCACGAACACGTCCTCCAGGCCCCAGCGGTAAAACCCCTCCCAGCCGTCCTCCGTGCGGCGCAGCAGTTCGCCGCCGCCGTCGTCGGTCATGCGCTCGGCTACCTGCACCTGCAGCCGGTCATCGGCCAGAAAGCTCACCGCGGCGATGTCGTTTTGCACCACCAGGGTGCGCTCCCCGGTGCGCAGGTTCACCCGATAGACATCGTGCAACGCCGGGTTACGGTCGTTGAGGGCGATGAGGATGTCGTCGGGGAAGTCGGGGTGCACCCGGACGAAGCGCGCCTGGACGCCCTCGCCGGGGGTGAGCAGACGGGGTTCGCCGCCCTCGGGGCCCACGGCGTAGATGCGCCAGTTCTCGTCGCCGTCTTTGTCCTGGATGTAGAGCAAGTCGCCGTTGTAGGCCCAGCGGTATGCCAAGATGCCGCGGCCCCGGTCACTGGTCACCCGGCGCGTCTCGCCTGTGGTCAGGTCCTGCACCCACAGGTTGAGCACGCCCTCCCAGGGACGCAGGTAGGCGATGCGCCGCCCATCGGGCGCGATGCGCACACTGGCATACTCGGGGTTGCCGAAGAGCACTTCCAGGGGAATGAGGGGGATGTTTTCCATGGTCATGGGGAACCTCCAGGCCGCGGAACGCCGCGGCGCGCAGCGTGGTATGAGGGCGCGACATTTACATTATACCCCTTGGCGTTGTTGGGTCGCTGGTGTTCAGAACGAAAAAGCCCTGAGGGGTGAGGGTTGGGGGCTTGCATCGGGCCGGGCTTTTCTGTATAATGCCCGTGACCCGGCCCGGGGAGGCCGGGGTTTTGCCATCCATACCGGGGGGAGGGGAACCGGCCCCGCCCCCGGGTATTGCTCGAGGAGAGGCTATGAGCGTCACTTACCTCACCCCCGAAGGCTTCCGCAAGCTCAAGGAAGAACTGGACTACTTACGCACGGTGAAACGGCAGGAAGTGGCCCAGCGTTTGCACGAAGCGCTGCAAGAGGGCGGGGACCTCATCGAAAACACCGAGTACGAAGCCGCCAAGCAGGAGCAGGCCTTCGTCGAAGGCCGCATTCAAGAACTGGAACGCCTCCTGGCCACCGCCCGGGTCATCGAAAAGCCCGCCGCGAGCGATGTGGTGCAAGTGGGCTCCCGGGTGGTCATCCAGGACGAAGACGGCGGCCCCGAAGAGACTTACACCATCGTGGGCGCGGCCGAAGCCGACCCCGCGAAAGGTTACATTTCCAACGAATCGCCCTTGGGCAAGGCCCTGCTGGGTCACAAACCCGGCGATGTGGTGGAGGTCCACGCGCCGGGCGCGACCTTCAAGGTGCGCATCTTGCAGGTGGAATAGACCTGCGCCGGCCCCGCCAAAAACCTTCGGCCCCCACCGGGGGCCTTTTCGTTATGCAGTACAATTGAAGTCAGCAGCCCTGACGCCCCAGGAGGCTTCCTATGGCCCATCGTGATGCCGCCGCGCCCACTTTTTCGGTGGTCGTGCCCGTCTACAACGAGGTCGAAAGCCTGCCCGAGCTGTACCGCCGGGTGCGGGCCGTGATGGAAGCGCTGGGCGA
>JALSPJ010000072.1 GCA_026985995.1 Anaerolineales bacterium | reverse complement strand
CCACTGGCGCGGCCAGCAGCACCTCGAACTCGGGCCGCAGCAGCCGGTCCAGGGCCAGCTGCCAGCGCCCCACCGACAGGTCCCGCGGGAAGGTAAAGTCGGGCTTGAGCGCGGCGACCCAGCCGGGCCAGGTGCCGCCCCGGTCCCGCAACGCGACCACCCGGGCCAGGGGGTGACGCACCCGCCACGCGGCCAGCGCGTCCAGGTCCGCGTCGGTGGGGGCTTCCAGCGAAGGGGCGTCGAGCACCAGCAGGGGCACGGCCTGCCCCCCTACCCGGGTGAGCACCCCGCGCACCTCGGCCCACGAGGTGAAGGCGAAGACGCGCGCCTCGCCCCGACCCTCGACATAATACTCCAACGCCAGCTGCAAGCGAATTTTGGCCTGTAAATCCTGCCCTACGAACAGGATGTGAATGTCATGCGTCATGGGCGCGCATCACCTTCTGCATCAGGTCCAGGAACTCGCGCCATTCCTCCGCGAAGAAGTGCACCGTCACCTGGCCCAGTTCCAGGTGGTAAGTGGTTTCGCCGTCGGGCTCCCGGGCCATCCAGGCGATGAAGTTGCGGGTGGCGGCCAGTTCGTGCATGTCGGGTTCGTGGCTGTGGGGTTCGCCCATAGGCGCCTCCTCGTGACCGGGGTTGCTCTTATTCTACTGCATTCACTCGGCAATCATGTGCCAGATTTTGACATCGTCGTCGGGGTGCACGGTCTGGTGTTCCCACGCCTCCCGGGGGATGACCTGGCCGTTGATGCGCACCACCAGCAAGGCGTAGGAAAAGCGCAGCGCGCGAATAACATCCCGCACCGTCATGCCAGGGCGCCAGCGCACGGTGAATTTGTCGTTGACGCGAATGTGGGTCATGGGTTCCTCCGAGACAAAGGGGCTGAGGGTGGTGCGCCCCCGCCTCGGGAGGGCGAAGATGATTGGGCTGCGGCCCGCAGACGCTGCCACGAGGCCCGGGCCCAGCGTCGCAGGCGTTCCCGCCGGCTCGGCGGCGGTTCCCGGGGCCCGGTGGGGGCCCAATCGTCCCAGGGCGGCAGGTCGAACATCTTGCGAAAGACATAGCGCAGCAGCAGCCGGGCCGAAGCCACCAGGGGCGCGGCCAGCACGAAGCCCAACAGGCCAATGAGGTCCGCGGCGACAAAAGCCGTGATGAGGATGAGCGCGGGGTGCACCCCCAAGGCCCGGCCAAAGAAGCGGGGCATGATGATGTTGTCGAAGGCCTGGTCCGCCAGCATGATGAGACCGATGACCACCAAAGCGTGCTTCCACGGCGTGAGGCCCCAAAAGTTGCTGGGCTGCAGCAGGGTGACCACCGCGAGCACCACATAGACCACCAGCGGGCCGATGTAAGGCAAGAAACGGGCCAGCCCCACCAGCAACGCCAGGCCCAAACTGTACGGCACATCCAACAGGGTGAGCAACGCGCCGGCCAGCAGGCTCATGGCCGTAAAGGCCATCAGCTGCCCGCGCAAAAAAGTGTGCCAAATCAGGCCCAGTTCCCGGCTCAGGCGGCGCAGGTCGGCCCCATAGTAAGGAATTTCCAGGGGGATGACGCTCAGGTGCATCTGGCTCGATTCGGCCAGAATGAAATAGGCCAGCAGCATGATGAATGCGAACCAGCCGAAAAGGGCCAAGGTGCGGGTAGCAATCACGCTCACCACGCCGCCCAGCTGCCCCAGGATGGGTTGCACCACATTGATGATTTGCTGGCTCAAGGCCGGCAGGTCATACTGGCGCAAATCGTAAGTGAAGGGCCCGATGCGCACCACTTGCTCCGACAAATTTTGCGCCAGCTGGGGCAAGTCGGTGACGAAAAAGGCCACGACCAGGCGGTAAAGGCTCTGAATTTGCTGCACCAATGCCAGCCCGGCCAGCACCATAAGGAAGACGAACACGCTCACCAGCAGCAGGAACACCACCGTGACCGAGGCGCGCCACGACAGAGGCGTGTGGCGTTCCACCCACGCGCACAAGGGGTAAAGAAAGTAGGCCAACACCAGGGCCAAAATGAGCGGCGCGATGTAGGCCCGAAAGTGGAGCAGCAGGCCGGCCACCATGGCCACCAGGGTCAGACCCACGACCAGTTTGGTCGTCGGGTTCCACGGCGGCGATACGACCGCGGCGTCCGTCTCGGGCGGGGCCTCGGGTCGCGGTTTCGGCGGCCCCGCGAAGGGTTGCGGCATGGCGAGCACCTCCTGCGGTCACCTTCATTCTACCAAAACCAGGAGGCGCGACGAAGGTTACGCAGTAGGGACGCATGGCCGTGCGCCCGCCGCGGTAGGGGCGCAGCGTGCCGCGCCCGGGGATGAAACCGCGGATGCACGCGGATAACCGCGGATAAAACGAAAAAACCACGGAAAAACACGGATGGACACGGAAAAAAGACGGCAGGAAGCACGGTAGGGTCGCCCCGGCTGGTCGCCCGCCGCGGTAGGGGCGCAGCGTGCCGCGCCCGGGAAATGCAACCGCGGATGCACGCGGATAACCGCGGATAAAACGAAAAAACCACGGAAAAACACGGAAGAAAAGGGGCTGTGAGCGGTCAGCAGTTAGCAGTCAGCAAGCACGGCCCCCGCCAACTTCCAACCACCAACCACCAACCACCAACTTCCAACTTCCAACTTCCAACCTCCAACCACCACCCTCTACCCTCCACCCCCTTCACGGCCACAGGCCGCGCCCCAGGCCCAATCTTCGATGCCCCACCACTCGGTGGGCGCCGCGGGGTCCAGCTCGAAGCCGCACATGTCGGGCCGGGTGAGGGCCAGCTTCAGCCGCGGATAAAGGGGAATGAACGGCAGGTCCGCCAGCAGAATGCGCTGCACTTCCTGGGCCGCGGCGCGCTGCACATCGCTCTCGGGCGGTGCGAAGAGCATATCCTTGCAGGCGCGGTCGAAGTCGGGGTTGGAGTAGGCGTAGTAATTCCACCCGCCCCAGTCGTAAGCAAACGCGTCCCGGTCTCGAACCTCGGGGGGCCACAAACGCCGCAGCCACACCACCTCGCCAATGGTGGCCTCCGGCGGCCCGGGGATGGCATCGGTGAGCCACAGGCGGCAGGCCGTCTCCAAATCCGTGGCCCAGGCGAAGAGCGCGGCCTGGGCGCGGCGGCCAAACAGGGGCCCCGTGGGGCCGCTGGCGAAAAGCTCCGCCGGGGGATGCTGGCGCACTTCCACCTGCGCGCCGCACTGGGCCCAGTCGGCCTGGATGCGCTCGGCCACGGCCCGGCGCAGTTTGGCCGTGGTGGTGTCGAGGGTGAAGGCCAAAGGCGTGTTGGTGGGAATCCAGCGGCTGCGGCCCCGGAAAACCCGCGGGGTCGTGGGGTCGCCGTCGTGGTCCACCCAACCGGCTTCCTCCAGCAGCGCTTGCCCGGCCTGGGGGTCATACGCATAGCGCGGGGCTTCCGCGTCGAACAGGGGGTGGTTCGACGGTAAGAATGAATGGGCCACGGGTACCGCGTCGTTCAGCAGGTCCTGCACCAGGGCTTCCCGGTTCAGGCACAGGGCCAGGCCCTGGCGGGTGCGGGCATCGACGAACAAGCCGGGCGGGTCGCCATACTGATAGCCGTCGTCGTGGTCTACGGGATGCAACACAAAGCCCACATGCTCCAGCGTCATGCCGGGCTGCGCGTAAACCCGCACCTGCTCCTTTTCCCGCAGGGCCAAAATCAAATCCCATTGCTCTTCCAGGCCCACGGTTTGCGATACCACATCGCATTCGCCGGCCATGAGCATGGCCAGCGCGGTGTTGGCGTCGTTGCCCAAGAAACGCACCACCACCTTTTGGAAGAAGGGCTTACCCTCGTCGCGGCGAAAATAATAAGGGTTGGGCTCCAGCACCAGACGCTCGCCGGGGCGCCATTCCGCCACCCGATAAGGGCCCCAGGCCAGGGGACGGCGGTTGGCGTTTTCGTCCTGCAGCAAGGCCGCCGCGTCCAGGTTCCCCCAGGCGTGACGGGGCAAGGGGGGCCAAAAGCGCAGAA
>JALSPJ010000071.1 GCA_026985995.1 Anaerolineales bacterium | reverse complement strand
AACGCGACCTCTTCGGGTGTGCGCACCACCCCCTCGTTGGCCAAATAGCCCAGGGCCAAAGCCAGGGGCTCGTGGGGGCTGGCCAGCAGGGTCACCCATTCCTGACCGTTGAGGTACAGCGTCAGCGGCTGTTCGGCCGGCGCGTGCACCGTGCGCGCATGCCATCCCCCCTGGCGATACTCCCACGCTTGAAAAGCAGCAGAAGACGACTTCATGACGAGGACGAACTCCGCGGCGGGGTCCAGTACACAAAGGCCGCGCTTTCGGGGCAGGCCGAACGCGGCGCGCCTTTGGTGGTGAACTCCTCGTAATCGCGGTCGTCCTCATGGGCATCCCACAAGCGGCACACCCACACAATGCGCTTCTGGATGGGCTGCTCGAAGTAGAGCACCCGCTTGGGTTGCCTTCCTCGGGGGTAAACGAAGCCTTCGCCCTGGGGCAGGGCCTTGGTTTGCTGTTGGCGCTGCTCCCGATGACGCAAACGGGCCAGCAGGGCTTCCCAGCCCCGCCGACGGTCCCGGTAGGGGGCAATTTGCCGCCATTGGGTCTCGGGCACGGCGATGATGTCGGTTTGAGGGTCGGCCAAATCTTCCAAAATGTGCCGCAAGTATTGGGCCAAATGGCGATTTTCGTCTTGTAACGCCTGCACCTGGGATTGTTGGGCCGCCAGTTCGCCCTGCAAGTGGGCGAGGTCGTGTTGCAAATGGTCCACCTGCTGCTGCAAGCGTTCCCGCTGGGCCTCGCTCTCCTGGGCCAGGTCCCAGGCAGCCTGGCGCTCCTGCTCCCGACGCTGCAGGGCCTCGCGCAGCCGCTGGAACAGCGTGGCCGGGTCCAGGTCTTCGGGTCGTTCGTCGGGGGCCAGCACTTCTTCCTTCCACTGCTCTAAGCGGTGCACGGCCTCCAGCACGGTGCGGGCCTTGCGGGTGCGCGCCAGTTCGGCTTCCACCCTTTGCAAGCGGGCGGCCAGGTCCTCGGCCTTTTGGCGTTGGGCCTGGGCCTCCTGTTGCCAGCGTCGGGCCTGCTGCTCGGCCTTTTCGGCCCGCCGTCGGGCTGCGGAGGCTTCTTTTTGCGCCTGCTGCACCGCGCGGCGGGCGCGTTCCACATCCCGGTTCAGGCGGCGAATTTCCTCCCGCAGGCGGCCCATTTGGGCGCGGGCCTGATGCAATTTGGCCTGAGCCCGCTTGAGCGCGCGGCGTTCGTCGCCGGGCAATTGCCAGCGGTCGGCCAGGGCGCCGGCAAAGGCCGCCAGCCCGCCCAAAAGCAACACGCTCGCGCCGCCCACCACCCAAAACAAAGGGGAACGGGGCAGCGCGACGGCCAAAGCCAGCATGAACAGCGCGGCGCTCCCTGCCCAGGCCGCCCACATCCAGGGCCGCGGCAATCGTTTCATGCGTCTTCGCTCCCAGCCTCGAAGAGATGGGGCCACAGGCGTTTGGCGCTCAGCACCGCGTTGGCCGCGGTTTGGCCCAGGCCGCACAGCGAAGCGTCGGTCATGGTCCAGCCCACATCGTCCAGCAAAGCCAGGTCTTGCGGTTGGGCCCGGCCGGCGAAGATGCGCTGCAGCAGCTCATATTGCCGCTGGGTGCCCAGCTGGCAGGGGTAACACTTGCCGCACGATTCCTCGGCGAAGAAGTGGGCCACATCCAGCAGCACCTGGCGCAGGTCCCGTTGGGTGTTGAAGACCATGACCGCGGCCGAACCCAGGGCCAGCCCGGCCGCGCGCAGGTCTTCCAAAGTCAGCGGCACCTGCAGCGCGTCGGGGCCGACGAAGAAGCCGGCCGCGCCGCCCAGCAAAATCGCCTGCACTTCCCCCCGGGGGCCGCCGGCCAGCTCGAGCAGCTCGCCCAGGGTGATGCCGAAGGGCGCTTCGTACACGCCGGGCCGGGCCACATCGCCCGAGACGGGGAACAGCTTGGGCCCTGGGCTCTCATCGGTGCCCCAGGCCCGGTAAGCGTCGGGCCCTTCGCGCACGATGAAGGGCACCGCGGCCAGGGTTTCCACATTGTTGATGACCGTGGGCCTGCCAAACAAGCCGTGGGTGGTGGGGTAAGGCGGCTTGAGCCGCGGGAAACCCCGCTTGCCTTCGATGCTTTCAAACAGCGCGGTTTCTTCGCCGCACACATACGCGCCCGCGCCGCGGCGAATTTCCACCTCAACCCCCGCCTGGGGGCCCACGAAGCCCGCGTCGCGGGCCTCGTGCAGCGCGCGCTGCAAGATGCGGTACGCGCGGCCATATTCCCCCCGCAGGTAAATGTAAATTTTCTCCGCGGCAATGGCCCGGGCCGCCAGCAGCGCGCCTTCCAGCACCGCATGGGGGTCGGCTTCCAACAGGGCCCGGTCCTTGAAGGTGCCCGGCTCGGATTCGTCCGCGTTGACCACCACATATTTGGGCTGCGCCGGGGCCTGGGCCGCAAATTGCCATTTGAGCCCCGTGGGGAACGCCGCGCCCCCGCGTCCGAACAGGCCCGAGGCCTTGACCCGGGCGACGATTTCCTCGGCCGGCAGGTTTTGCTCCAGGGCCCGGTAACCGCCCGCGGCCCGGTAGGCGCGCAGGCTGCGGGGTTGGGTCGGGTCCTCCCAGGCGGTGAGCACCCGCACCGAACCGCCCACCACGGGCTTAGGCTCGTCCTCGGGCGTGGGGTGCAGCACGGCCTCGGGATGAGCCGGGTCCGCGGGGGCCACGGCCCGGTCGTCCACCAGCACCGCGGGCGCGTGCTCGCACAGCCCCAAACAGGGGAAGCGCTCCAAAGTCCATTGGCCGTCGGGGGTGGTTTCACCCTCGGCAACACCCAAATGCGCGCTCAGGGCCTGGGCCACCTGGTCCGCGCCGTGGGCCCGGCACACCGGGCCATGACACACCCGAATGGTGTGCTGGCCGCGCGGCTCAGCAGAAAAGAGGGCGTAGAATTCCACCACGCCGAACACATCGGCCACGGGCACATCCAGCGCGCGGGCGATGGCCGTCGCGGCCTCGAAGCCGATGTGACCCTGGGCCTGCTGCACCGCGTGGAGTGCGGGCAGCAACATGGTGCGCCCCTGACCCATGTAAGGGGCCAGCAGTTGGTCGAGCGTAGGAGAAGCAGACGCGGAAGACATGAGGCACCTCGCAGGGCGGGAAAAGGCCAGCGGATGGACGATGGCTTTATTGTACTAAAAAACGGCAGAACCGACCGACCGCCAACTCCCAACCACCAACTTCCAACCTCTGCCCCCTCCGTGTTCTCTGTGCCCCCGCGTGAACCCCCATCCGAAAATCAAAGCGGTGCGCGCACACCGCAGTCCAAAAAGCGCGCCCCCGCCACCCACCCACCAACTACCAACTTCTACCCTCCAACTTCTAATCTCAAACCTCCAACCACGCTCAGGGGGCCCGGCCCGCCCCCAGAGGCCGCGTCCCCGCGGCCCGAGGACGGACGGGCCCCTTCGGTCCCTCACACCCAACCGCGCAGCTTCATGGCTTCCACCACCCGGGCCACGGCCACGATGTACGCGGCCAGGCGATTGTGTACGCCGTGTTCCTCCGCGGCCGCGTGCACGGCCCGATAGGCTTCGGTCATCTTCCGGTCCAGGCGCTCATACACCGTTTCCGCATCCCAGTAATAGTTGTACGCGTTCTGCACCATCTCGAAGTACGAAACCGTCACCCCGCCGGCGTTGGCCAGGAAATCGGGCAGCACATAGATGCCCCGCTCGTGGAAGATGCGGTCCGCCTCGGGCGTGGTGGGGCCGTTGGCCAGCTCGAGGATGATTTTGGCCTTGACCTGGTCGGCGTTGTCTTCGGTGAGCACGCCTTCCAGCGCGGCGGGGATGAGCACATCCACCGGCAAGGTGAGCAGCTCGGCGTTGGTGATGTTCTCCGCGCCGGGGAAGTCGACCACCGAGCCGGTTTCCCGCTTGTGGCGATAGACGGCCTGGGGGTCCAGGCCTTCGGGGTTGTAAATGGCGCCCTTGGAATCGGACACCGCGACCACCTTGAGGCCCAGCAGCTTCTGCCCCAGGCTATGGGCGAAGTGCCCCGCGTTGCCGTAGCCCTGAATGGCCGTGGTCGCCCCCTGCAGCTCCAGGCCCAAAGTGCGGGCCGCTTCCCGCAGCACATACATGCCGCCTCGGGCCGTGGCGTCGTTGCGGCCCAGCGAGCCCCCCAAGGGGATGGGCTTGCCGGTAATCATGCCGAATTCGGTGTGGCCCACGATGGTGGCGTATTCGTCCATCATCCAGGCCATAATCTGGGCGTTGGTGTAGACATCGGGCGCGGGCACATCCTTACGCAGGCCAAACATTTCCGCGCCCACCGCGCGCACATAGGCCCGGGAGAGGCGCTCCAGCTCATAGGGCGAGAGCTCGCGCGGGTCGACGATGACGCCGCCTTTGCCGCCGCCCAAAGGCAGGTTCATGACCGCGGTCTTCCAGGTCATCCACGCGGCCAGGGCCCGCACCGTGTCGATGGTTTCTTCGGGGTGGAACCGAATGCCGCCCTTGGCCGGGCCCCGGGCGTCGTTGTATTGCACCCGAAAGCCGCGGAACACCCGCACCGAGCCATCGTCCATACGCACCGAGAAAGTGACCTGCACTTCCTTCTTGGGCCAGCGCAGGAACTCATGGGTCGCGGGGTCCAGATGCAAATACCGCGCGGCCTCGTCCAACTGGGCCTGCGCCATGGCAAAGGGGTTCAAATGCGCGCTCATGGCATACCTCCTGAAGAAGATGGGTATAAAGAAGACGGCCCGAACGGTGTGCGGTTTCACGCACCCGGTGCAGTGCGGGCTGTGTTGCGGCGATAGACTATGGGAACGCGGCGAGGCCGGGCTGCATTTTCATCATAGCACAGCCCGGCCCGGGGGAAAATCGCGAATTGTCACCGGTGGGGAGCCGACGCCGGCGGCGGGCCCAAGTCACAGGGCCTGCTGGGGAACCGGCGCGGGCATGTGGAAGCGCGAGTCCTGTTCCAGGGTGGCTTGCAGACCGGCTTCCAGCGAGAAGCGGGGCTCATAGCGCAACAGGCGGCGGGCTTTGGTCAGGTCGGCCCGCATGCGGGGCACGCCGCTTTGGCCCCGGGGGTTGTGGATGATTTGCGCCCGCCGGCCCGTCAGGGCCACGATGCGCTCGGCCAGGTCGCGCACCGCAGTCTCGACGCCGCTGCCCACATTGATGGTCTGATAGGCCACGCCGGGCGCGGTGGCCGCGGCCACCAGGGCCTGCACCACATCGTCCACATAGACGAAATCCCGGGTTTGGGTGCCATCGCCGTGGATGACCAGGGTGCCGCCCCGCACGGCCTGGTAGAGAAAATTGGCCACCACGGGCGGGTAAGCCGGCGGCAAAGGCTGATGGGGGCCATAGGCGTTGAACACCCGCAGGGCCACGGTTTCCACCCCCCACCGCCGGCCGATGGTGTGCACATAATGCTCCGCGGCCAGTTTCGACACCGCGTAGGGGGAACCCGGGTTGGGCAGCATGTCCTCCCGCAGGGGCTGGGTGGGCTGGTGGCCATACACCGCACCCGACGAGACGAAAATCACCCGCCGCACGCCCACATCGCGGATGGCCTCCATGAGGGTCACGGTGCCGCCCACATTGACCTGGTTGTACTCCCGGGGGTAGAGGACCGATTCGGGCACCGAAACGCGCGCGGCCAGGTGATAGACGCAGTCGATGTCGTGGAGCAAGGTCCACAGCTTGGGCCGGTCGTTCACATCGCCCCGAGTGAAGAGCACCTCAGGCGGCACCCGATTGGGGTCGCCGGTGGAAAGGTCGTCTAAGCCGCGCACCTGATGGCCCTCACGCACCAGGCGGCGGGCCAGGGCCGCGCCCAAAAAGCCGGCCACGCCGGTGATGAGGAAGTTCATCGCTCACCTCCCCCTTTTTTGCCGCGGCGCGGGGTGCCGCCATTGGCCCCGGCCGCGGGGCCGCTGCGGGTCACATCCTTGACGGTGACGAAAATCTGCGGCCGCCGGCGCAATTCGCTATAGACGAAGTTGCGCACCGCTTGCTCCAAAGCCTTTTCCAAATCGCCCACTGCGCCCTTGAGGGCCTTCTTGATGCGCTTGCGCAGCACCGCGGCGAATTCCTCCGCGCCTTCGGGATACACAAAGCCCCGGGTGATGACATCCACATCGCCGGCCAGTTTGCCCGTGGCCGCGTCCACCGGCACGGTGACCAACAGCAGGCCGCCCCGAGCCAGGGCCTGGCGCTCTTTGATTTCGCGGATGCTGGATTCGCCCACGGCCGCGCCCTCGACGAACACCCAGCCGCCCGGCACCCGCTCGGCCAGGCGCATCTGGCCGTTGTGGAATTCCACCACCTGGCCGTTTTCCACCACCGCGATGCGCTCGCCCGGAATGCCCAGCTGCTGGGCCATGCGGCGGTGCTGGTCCAGGTGGCGCAGCTCGCCATGGATGGGAATGAAGAACTTGGGCCGCACCAGGTTGAGCATGAGCTTCATCTCTTCCTGGCTGGCGTGGCCCGAGACATGCACCCGGGCGATGGGGTCGTAGAGCACATGCGCGCCTTTGCGAATGAGGCTGTTGATGGTGCGATAGACATTTTCGGTGTTGCCCGGGATGGGATGCGCGGAGATGATGATGGTATCCCCGGCCTGCACGGTGAAGGGCGGTCGCCGGCCGCGGCCGCTGCCCCCGGCCAGACGGCCCAGGATGGACGACGGTTCCCCCTGGGAGCCGGTGACCATGAGCACCACCTGCTCGGGCGGCAGCTTGAGGGCCTGCTCCAGGGGAACCAGCACTTCGTCGTCGATGCGCAAATAGCCCAGTTTGCGGGCCATTTTGGCGTTTTCCACCATGCTGGTGCCCACGAAGGCCATTTTGCGGCCCAAGCGGGTGGCCACATCGGCCACTTGCTGCATGCGCGAGATGAGGGAGGCGAAAGTGGCCACCAGCACCCGCCCCGGGGCTTCGCGCATCGCGGCTTCCAGCGCGGGGGTGATGACCCGTTCGGAGGGGGTCCAGCCGGGCTTGTCCGCGTTGGTGGAATCGGCCAGCAGGGCCAGCACGCCCCCGCTGCGGCGGGAAAGCGCGGCCAGCGCGGCGAAGTCGGTGGGCTTACCATCGATGGGCGTGTGGTCGAATTTGTAATCGCCCGTGTGCACCACCAACCCCACCGGCGTGGTGATGGCCAGGGCCACCGAATCGGGGATGGAGTGGGTCACATGGATGAATTCCACCTGGAAGGGGCCGATGCGCACCCGGTCGCCGGGTCGCACCTCGTGGATGGGCAGATTCTTGAGGTTGCGGTCGCCCCGCAGTTTGACCTGCAGCAGGCCTTTGGTGAGGGGCGTGGCATACATGGGCACGGGAATGCGCTCCAGCACATGGCGCACCGCGCCGGTGTGGTCCTCGTGGCCGTGAGTGTAGACGATGCCCCGTACCCGGTGGGCCTTGTCGTGCAGGTACTGAAAATCGGGGATGATGTAATCGACCCCCGGCATGTCGCTGGTGGGGAACATGAGGCCCGTGTCGACGATGAGGATGTCATCGCCGTATTCGTAGGCCATCATGTTCTTGCCGATTTCGCCCAAACCTCCTAAGGGAATGATGCGTAAAGTTCCGTCGCTCATACGATACCTCTATTGGTGTAAGTTCCAAGGAATGGCCGCCACCGCGTCCAACGACGCGGCGCGGGCTGCGCCGGGTTTGGATGCTTTGGCCTGGCCATAGCCGGGAACCGCGCCCCAGGGCAGGGTCGCGGCGCGCTGCCATTGGCGCGTGGGATTGCTCAAGCCAGGGCCGGGGTGCCCAAGCGCGGTCTCCCTCCCCCTCCTCGTCCGAAAACCAAACCAGAAACCAGGAGCACTTTGATTATAGCATAGCCTGCTTGTCGCGCAGATGCGGGTATAATTCGCTCTGCATCTGGCCTTCGATTGCGGCCCATCGGGCCTTCCCCCCACCGTTGGAGGTCGCCCATGAACGAGTCCTTCCTCTACCACAATCCCTTCGTGTGGCACCCCACCCCCGAATATGTGGACCGCGCCCATTTGACCCACTTCATGCGGCGCCACGGCATTCCCGATTATGCCACCCTCATGGAACGCTCGACCCAAGACATCGCCTGGTTCACCGAAGCCGTGCTGAAGTATTTGGGCATCGAGTTTTACGAGCCCTACACCCAAATCGTGGACCTGAGCCGGGGGCCCCAATGGCCCCGCTGGTGCGTGGGCGGCAAGATGAACATCGTCCACAACCTGCTGGACAAGTACATGGGCACGCCCACCGAGCACCAACCGGCCCTCATTTGGGAAGGGGAAGAGGGCCAGACCCGCACCCTGACCTACGGCCAGCTCTTCCGGGAAGTCAACCGCGCGGCCAACGCACTGCGCAGCCTGGGCCTGGACAAGGGCGACGCCATCGGCCTCTACATGCCCATGACGCCCGAAATCGTCATCGCGCTGCTGGCCATCGCCAAAATCGGCGGCGTGATTTTGCCCCTGTTCTCGGGCTATGGCGTCGAGGCCGTGGTCACCCGGCTGAAGGACGCGGACGCCAAGGCCCTCTTCGTGGCCGATGGCTTCTTCCGCCGCGGGAAGGTGGTACGCATGAAGCCCGTCGCGGACGCGGCCGCGGCCCAGATGCCCACGCTGCAGCACATGATTGTGCATCGCCGGGTGGGCTTAGACGACACGCCCATGCAACCGGGTCGGGATGTGTGGTGGCACGAGCTCATCCCCCAGCAGGCCGATGCCGCGGCCACCGAAGTAACCGACGCGGAAGACCTGCTCATGATTATCTACACCAGCGGCACCACCGGCCGCCCCAAAGGTGCGGTGCACACCCATTGCGGCTTTCCCATCAAGGGCGCCCAAGACATGGCCTTTGGCACCGATGTGCACCCCGGTGACCGCATCTGGTGGATGACCGACATGGGCTGGATGATGGGCCCCTGGCTGGTGTTCGGCGCGTTGACCTTGGGCAGCACCATGTTCCTTTACGACGGCGCACCCGATTACCCCGCGGTGGACCGGGTGTGGGCCCTGGTGGAACGCCACCGCCTCACCCACCTGGGCCTGTCGCCCACTTATGTGCGGGCCATCATCCCCCACGGGGTGGAACCCGTGCGCCGGCACGACCTGAGCAGCCTCAAATTCTTCGCCTCTACCGGCGAGCCGTGGAACCCCGAACCGTGGATGTGGCTCTTTCAGGAAGTCGGCGAGGGCAAGCGGCCCATCATCAACTACTCGGGCGGCACCGAAATCTCGGGCGGCATTCTCATGGGCAACCCCCTGCTGCTCCTCAAGCCGTGCGCGTTCTCCGCGGCCTGCCCGGGCATGGATGCCGATGTGTTCGACGAGGCGGGCCGCCCCGTGCGAGAGCAGGTGGGCGAGCTGGTCATCAAGCAGCCGTGGATTGGCATGACCCGCGGCTTCTGGAAGGACCCCGAACGTTACCTGCAAACTTACTGGAGCCGCTGGCCCAATGTGTGGGTGCACGGCGACTTCGCCTTCATCGACGCGGACGGCCAGTGGTACATCCTGGGCCGCTCCGACGACACCATCAAGGTGGCCGGCAAACGCTTAGGCCCCGCGGAGGTGGAATCGGTGGTGGTGGAACACCCCGCGGTGGTGGAGGCCGCGGCCATCGGCGTGCCCGACGAGGTGAAGGGCCAGGCCCTGGTGGTGTTCGCGGTGCTGGCGCCGGGGCACGAGCCCAACGACGCGCTGCGCGCCGAACTGCGGGACATGGTGGCCCGGGCCTTGGGCAAGCCGCTGGCCCCCAAAGCCGTGCACTTCGTGGATGACCTGCCCAAGACCCGCAACGCCAAGGTCATGCGGCGCATGATTCGGGCCGCATATTTGGGCCAGGACCCGGGCGACACTTCCGCGCTGGTCAACCCCGAGGCCGTGGAGGCGATTCGAAGGGCGCGGTGAATGGTCGGTGGTCGGTGGTGGTTTCCGTCGACCGTCGGTCGTCGGCCGTCGGTCGTCGATCGTTGGAAGTTCGTTGATGGTCGGTCGTGGGTTGGTTGATGGTCAACGGTCGATGGTGGGTAAGGAAGAGGACGGACGGCAGATCGCGAGTTGTGCACTGCGTTATGCCCTCGGTCATCGGTCGTTGCGGAACGGGCGGCGGGCCGCGGACAGCGCACTGCGGGTTGTTTGGTAAGGAGCGTATTTCAATTTGGTAGGTGGCCATGTAGTGGCACGAGGTGATACAATGGCGCTGACCTTTAAAAGCGCTCCGCCACTTGAGCGGTGGGATAAGGCGCGCCCACTAAACTGCAAGACACTCGTTGGTAAGCGATGAACGGTGCGTCGTGCATTCTCCTGGTACAATAAGAATATTCCCGAGACCGGGCTGGAGGGAAGTATATGCCTGAGCGCACTTTACCCTCCTATACGCAGGTCGCTCGCATCCTGCAGCAGGCCCTGGGACAGGAAGAGGGTCTGCTGGTGATGGAGTTCTTCCTGAGCCACTTGCCTTCCGACGTAGCCCGACAACGAGACGTGGCGGAGGTGCGACTGGAAGTCGAACAGGTGCGCGCCGCACTGACCAAAGAAATTGAGCAGATGCGCGCGGAACTGCGTCTCGAAATTGAGCAAGTACGCAAAGAGTTGCGCCTGGAAATCGAACAGGTGCGCCGGGAGATAGCGGAAATCAAAGCCTCGTTGATCCGTTGGGCCTTTGGTTTCTGGCTCAGCCAGATGGTCGTGCTGGCCGGCATTTTGTTCCATCTCTTGCGGTGAGAACGCGGTTTGCAATGCGTGGCACGCCGCTCCTTTTACACCGATAGAGGGTAATTGAGGGGCCATGTTACTCAACCCTTACATTGCCGGCAACCCTGTAGGCAAGACGCCCGCCTTTGTGGGCCGGGAAGATGTGGTGCGGGAGATCCTGCGGGTGCTTCGAGCCCCCCACCACAGCGCGACGACCCTCTACGGCCAGCGGCGCATCGGCAAGACTTCCATCCTGCAATATCTGGAGGACAGCCTCCCCAATCGCGGCCCCTACCTGCCCGTGTACTTCGACCTGCAAAACCGCGCGGCCTGGCCCCTGGGCCGGGTACTGGAGGAGCTGGCCCGGACCATCGCCGAGAGATTCGACCTCCCCTGGCCCGACCTGGACCGGAACCCCGAAACGGCCTTCCGGGAGACCTGGCTCCCTCAGGCCCTGGAACATCTACCCCGGGGCCACAGCCTGGTGCTGCTCTTTGACGAGTTCGACGTACTGGCCGCCCCCGAGCAGGGCCAGGCCGCCCGCGCCTTCTTCCCCTACCTGCGGGAGTTGCTGAACCACGACCCGGCCCGGCTCCAGTTCGTCTTCGTGCTGGGCCGCAACATCCGCGACCTGAGTCACATCGCCCTGGCCCTCTTCAAAGGCGTGCCCACCAAACGGGTCTCCCTCCTCCCCCGGGAGGATACCAAGGCCCTGGTTCGCCTGGCCGAGCGCAACGGCAGCCTGCGCTGGCCCCGGGAGAGCGTGGACCGGGTCTGGGTCCTGACCCACGGCCATCCCTACCTCACCCAGGCCCTGTGCTGGGAGGTGTGGGAGCGATTGCATGAAGAGGAGCCTGAAGAGCCGCCCACGGTACGGCCCGAAGATGTGGACGCGGCCGTGCCCGCCACCCTGGAACGTAGCGCCAACGCGCTGCAGTGGCTCTGGGACGGCCTGGGCCCCGCGGAAAAGGTGGTCGCGGCCGCGCTGGCTCAAGCCGGGCCCGGCCCGGTCACCGAAGAAGCTCTCGCCCGCATTCTTCAGGAAAGCGGCGTGCGTCTGGTCATCCGGGAGCTGGAGGAGGCCCCGCGGTTGCTGCAGGAATGGGATATCCTCGAGCCGGCCGACCCCGGCTACCGTTTCCGGGTAGAGCTGCTGCGTCGCTGGATTGCCCAACGCTATCCCCCGACCACGGTGCAGAAGGAGCTAGACTACCTGGAACCGGCTGCGGAGAACCTGTACCGCGCGGCGTATAGCCTGTATCAGGCCGGGAATCTGGAGGCCAGCCAGGAGCTTCTGGAACAGGCCCTGACCATCAACCCCAACCATGGCCGGGCGATGGATTTGCTCAGCACCATCTATCTGAGCCAGAGAGAGTTAGACACAGCCCAGGATCTGCTGGAGCGACTGCAGGAGGTCTTTCCAGCCGTGGCCCGGCCCCGGCTGGTGCAGCTTTACCTGAAACGGGCCGAGCAGACCCGGAGTCTGAAGAAAAAAGTCCAGTGGTATGAGGGGGTGCTGCGTATTGACCCCCACCATCAGGAAGCTCTGCAGGGCCTGTGCAGCGCTGCAGTGAAACGACTGCAGGCCCTGGAACGGGAAAAGCGCTATACCCAGGCCCTGGAACAGGCCGAAGCCCTGCGGGAAAAGTACCCTGCACTGGGCGGGGTATGCCCGGAACTGATGCAATTTATTGAGCGGATGCAGAAACAGGTATGGATGGAGGCCCGCTACCAGCAGGCACTGGGCGCGCTGGAGCAAGGTCACCCCGAAGAGGCCATCCCCCTGCTTCTGGAGGTGCTTCACGAAAACCCCCATTATAAGGAGGCCACCCGCTATCTGCACATCGCCGTGACCGGCGAGAATGTATGGAAACGGGTCGCTACTATACAACGGCAACTGCGGGAAGCGCAGGCCGAACTGAAGCGGAAGCGGGAACGGCAGCAACGGCAAAATCAGGAAACGCCGAAACCGGCGAAAAAACCTCAACAAGAACGGTCAAAACAGAAGCAACTCTCACCCTGGAACCCACTGGACTGGTTCCGTCTCCTGTGGTGGTTGCTGGTCACGCCCGTGCGGTTTCACGAATACAAGGAGCAATTTGGAGAGAAAGCCTTGCACCGACCAGGCGCCTGGCTGGCCAGCACCCTGGTCTGGCTGCCCCTATTCTGGTTATCCCTGGGTCTGGGCCTGGAACGCCTGCCTCTGCGCCCGGAAGCCCCGCTGACGGCTCAGGGGTATCTCTCTTTCGCATTGATTGGTCTGCCTCTCCTTTGGCTGTTGACTGGCGTCTTGGAGATAACCTTTAAGCCGAGAGACATAACAACCTCGTTTGCGCTCGTCGTGGCGGTCGGCGTGGCGGGCGGCGTGGCGGGCGTCGTGGCGGGCGTCGTGGCGGTCGGCGTGGCGTTCGGCGTGGCGTTCGGCGTGGCAGATCTGCTTGAAAACCGCGAACATCCGCTGTTGTGGGGGTGGGCGCTCTCGCTCCCCATCCACGCCTTCTTGATCTGGCTCAGCTTTTTCGGTGGTGCGCAGCTGGTCACCAACTGGTTCTAGGAGGTTTGTATGAAGAAGCATTTTCCGTTCGTGACCGGCAGAGTGCTTGAGCCGGATGAGTTTGTCAACCGCCGTGGCGAGAGACAGAGAATTTGCCAGCGCATTCTCAACGGCGAGTCTCCCGCCATCACCGGCGAGCCACGCAGCGGGAAAACCTCGCTGCTTCACTACCTGAGCCACCCGGACACGCGCCATACTTTGTACGAAGAGGAGGGGGAGCGTCTGGTGTTTTATTACACCGACGCGCAGGCTTGGGATGCCGACCTTAATCCCAAGAAATTTTGGGAGGGCGCTTTTGGTGCGCTGCTGGAAGCTATCCCTCAGCCAAACGCGACCTCGTCGCTGTTGGAGGCCTACGAAAAATGTCAGCGCGGAGAATTTTCTGTATCGGCGCTGGAAGGCTTCTTAATGGCCGTGAAAAAAGAAGGGTGGCATTTGGTGCTGCTGCTCGACGAGTTCGATGTGGTGCTCAACCACCCGTCCCTCGGCAGCGGAGAGTTTTTCAGCAAGCTGCGCACGTTGACTTCGCGTTTTGGGCACGCGCTTTCGATGATCATCGCCTCTCGTCAGTCGGTTGCGGAGCTGAACATGCAGACCCAGCATCTGACCGGTGGCTCTCCCTTCTTCAACACAGCTTGGGAATTGCCCTTGAAGCCATTTGACGAGAAAGCCGCACGACAAGTTCTTCAGAGGGGCGGCAAAGACAAACGTTTCAGCGAGGAGGAGGTGCGCTTCATCTTGCGCATTGCGGGCGGGCATCCCTATCTGTTGCAATATGCGGGCGCGGCGCTGTGGGACGCTTACGAAAGCGAAATGCCACCGTCAGAGCGCAAGGAATACGTGGGGCAGGAGCTTTTGCGCACGGCGGAAAGCGCGTTAGCGGTGACATGGCACAACTGGTCTGCGGACAAGCGCAAAGCGTTCGCCCTGATCGCGCTTGATCAAGCACCGCTGTTGCTCGGGAAGCGGGAATTTGATTTGGAGAAGCTGCGAGATGCGGCGCTGGCTTGTCGTGCTGAGGTGCGCTATCTGGAAGATCGCGGTTTCATCACCAAAGAGGAGCGTTACCCGAGCGGCTATTGTGCCACCGCCGAAGTAATGTTGTGGTGGCTTTCCGAAAAGCTGTTGGAGCTACTGCGCCAGGCTGGCACTGAGAGCGAGGAGGAGTTGGGGCAGTTCCTGGCGCGTGAAGAGTGGCTGGGGCTTTTCAAGCGTGGTGAGCGGGAGCAGTGGGTCAAGGCCGTCCGAGCACTGGGCCAATTTGCCGGAGAGGGCGCGCGTGTTTTCATCCGTGAGGCGGCGGCGGGCCTGGGGCGAGGGATTGTGAGCGGTTGAGAGGACAAGGAGTTTGCGAGTAGTTTTACGCCCATGGGTATGCGACCTAATGCTAATAATTCAGATGCGAAAATGAAGTGCTCCAACGCCTGTCCACGCAAGCAAGGCGTGACGCTTGCCTTGAGTGTCGGGATAAGCGGATCGAGTTAAGGTGCATTTAAGGTAGATTTGAGGCACTGTTAAAACATCCCCCCGCCCTCTGCTCTATCCTTGGGCTTGTCAAGTCAAGGAGAGAGCACAATGTCCGCAGCAAAACTGAACGCAACCAAACGCTTTGCCGTCCGCATGTCGCTGGTCACCGGCAGCACGCTCGCCACGATCATCGGCGCGCAAAGCCTGGCGATGCTCGATGAGCAGGCCTTCTCAGCGTTAATCACCCCCGAGGCGGCGCAGGTGGAACAAGCCACCTCCAACGTCACCCTTGCCGACTCGTTTACCCTGCAAAACAGCGTCCCGACCGCCACCAACGCGGCGGTTACGTCCGAGGCGACCGCCACCGCCAACCCGGTGCCCGCCGCGCCGAGCATTGTCATCCTGCGCCGCCCGGGGCAGATCGCGCCGGTGACCGTACAGCCTACCGCCGCGCCTG
>JALSPJ010000070.1 GCA_026985995.1 Anaerolineales bacterium | reverse complement strand
TGGTCGACCTTTCCATCAACACCGATTTGGTGCGGCGCATTTTGGTGGGCTTCATCCGCCGGGAAATCACCCGGGCCGGGTTTCAACGCGCGGTGGTGGGGGTTTCGGGCGGCGTGGATTCCGCGCTGGTCTGCTTTTTGGCCGCCGAGGCCTTGGGGCCCGAGAATGTGCTCGCGGTGCGCATGCCCTACCGCACCTCGTCGCCCGAGTCCTTCGAGCACGGAGGCCTGGTCATCGAAGCCACCGGCGTGCGCAGCCTGACGGTCGACATCACCCCCATGGTGGATGGCTACCTGGAGCGCTACGCGGCCGACGCGTCGCGCCTGCGCCGGGGGAATGTGATGGCCCGCAGCCGCATGATTGTGCTCTATGACCAGTCCGCAGCCTTCCATGGCCTGGTGGTGGGCACGGGCAACAAAACCGAAATCCTGCTGGGCTATAGCACCCTGTACGGCGACGCCGCGTATGCCCTCAACCCCATCGGCGACCTGTACAAGACCCAGGTGTGGCAGCTGGCCGCCGCGGTAGGCGTGCCCGAGGTCATCGTGCGCAAGGCCCCGTCCGCCGATTTGTGGGTCGGGCAGACCGACGAGGCCGAGCTGGGCTTTTCCTATCGCCTGGCGGACCAGATTTTGTATCACCTGGTGGACCTGCGCTACACGCCCGACGATGTGGCGGCCCTGGGCTTCGACCCGGAGCTGGTGCACCGCATTTGGGAACGCGTGCGCCGCAATCATTACAAGCGGGTCATGCCGCCCATTGCCAAGCTCAGCCATCGCACCGTGGGCTACGACTTCCTCTATTTGCGCGATTGGGGAACCTGAACCGGCCCCGGAGGTGAGGCGTGGCGCGCCTGCACCCCAACCTGGACCAACCGCAACTCCTTCGGCGCTGCGATTGGCCCCAATGCCGCGCGGCGTGTTGCTTCCAGGGCGTGTGGGTCGACGAGGTGGAAATGGCCGACATCCTGGCCCACGCGGACCGCATCGCACCCTTTCTGCGGCCCGAGGACCGGGACCCGACCCTGTGGTTCCGCCCCGAACGGGAACCCGACCGCCACGCGCTGAGCGGCTGGGTGCGGCCCACCACCGTGCGCCCCGACCCGCAACACTATGGGGGAACCCGCTGCATCTTCCTGCGCCCGGATTTCAAATGCGCGCTGCAAGTGGCGGCCGAAGCCGCGGGCGAACACCCCTGGCGCTGGAAGCCCTTCTATTGCATCCTGCACCCCCTGGACCTGGACGACGAGGGCCGCATTGTGCTGCCGCCGGTGGCCGAGCTGCTGGCCGAGCCCGCGGCGTGCGTGCGGCCCGCGGCCCAAGCGCGCCCCCCGCGGGAGATTTTCGCCCCCGAGCTGGCCTATTTGACCGGCCAGCGCGACGGCTTAGGGCCGACCGCCGGCCAGGTGCCTGACCGCAGCCAGCCGAGGCGCGGGGAACCGGCGTAAGGCCCACTGCTGCAGCCTTCTACGCCGCGCCGTTCGCGCCACCGCGGCATGTGAGGCCCAGCCAGCGCGCGCCGGCCCAACGCCGCGCCCCAAAACGCAAAATCCCCGGCCGCCTGGGCCGGGGATGGGTTTGGTCGCTGCCATCGCCCCCTCACACGGGGATTTCCTCCGCCGCGGCGGGGATTTCAAAGCCCTCTTTGCGCAGCACTTTGCGCAGCTGGATGAAGCCCCGATGCCCCACCCCGCGGATGTCGACCAGGGATTTGGCATCTTCGGCCATGCGGGTCAGCACATCGCCCACGGTGTTGAGGCCCGCGTCTTGCAGGGCCTGGGTGAGGGTCGCGGGCAAGGGCAGGTCGGCCACCGGACGCTGGGGCGAAGTACGCAAGCGGCGGCGTTCCTCCCGCTCTTTGCGGCGCTGCTCGGCAATTTGCAGCCGCTTCATGAAGCGGTCCACTTGGCCTTCGGTGTCGACGATGCGCTGCTCGCCGGTGAAGAAGGGGTGGCACTTGGAGCACACTTCCACATGAATGACGGGCACCGTCGCGCCCGTGGTCCAGGTGTTGCCGCAAGCGCAAATGACCTTGGCATCCCAGTAATACTTGGGGTGAATTTTCGGCTTCATGGCTTACGCTCCTTCGGCCAGGGGGATGACATGGACGCGCTTGCGGCCGCCGCGCAGGGTCTCGAACTTCACAATGCCGTCGACGGTGGCGAACAGGGTGTAGTCTTTGCCCATGCCCACATTGCGCCCGGGTCGAATTTTGGTGCCCCGTTGACGCACCAGGATGTTGCCGGCGCGCACCAGCTGACCACCATAGCGCTTGACGCCCAAGCGCTTGGAGATGCTATCCCGACCGTTGCGGCTGGAGCCACTACCTTTCTTGTGCGCCATGGTTCTGCCTCCTTCACTTTCCGGTTAGCCCAGCTCGATGGCTTCGACCACCAAGCGGGTGTAGTCCTGACGGTGCCCCCGGCGTCGGCGGTAGCGTTTGCGGGGCTTGTATTTGAACACCAGAATCTTGGGCCCCCGAAAGTGTTCCTTCACCCTGGCGACCACTTTGGCCCCGGGCAAGGTGGGGGTGCCCACATGCACGGTACCGTCGTCATCCACGGCCAACAGCACCTGGTCGAACTCGACCGTTTGGTCGGGTTCTTGCTTCAAGCGGTTGACTTCCAGAATGCCCCCGGGCTCGACCCGATATTGGTGCCCCTGGGCTTCGATAATGGCGTACTTCATCGTCGCCTCCCAAAAAAGTCTCTACCCAGGAGGAGCGGGGCACGCAAAAAGGCCCCACCCGCTTACGCCCTGGGGTAGGGGTGGGCATTATACCCCCTTCGGGAGCGTGTGTCAATGTTGGGGACGCGGTGACGAGATGAAGCCGGGCGCTGCCACACGGCAAACGCGGCGATGGGGATAGGGTGGAGGGTGGTTGCTGGTGGTTGGAAGTTGGTGGTTGGTGGTTGGAAGTTGGCGGGCGCCAGGCTTGCTGACTGCTGACCGCACTGCTCATTGCTCCCTGCTGACTGCTTCCTGCTGTCGTTCATCCGCGTGTATCCGCAGTTTCATCCCCCAAGGCCGCGGCTCAAAACAGCCGCAGCTGCTCCGCCGGGGGGCGCTTTTTGGCTTTGCCGCGGCGTTCTTGCACCGTGCGCAGCACTTCCTGCAGGTTGGCCAGGAAGGGCGAGGGCGGCAGGCGCAGGGTCTGGCCATACAGCCGGCGGCGTTGGGCGTGGCTCAGGAAAAGCCGCCGGCCGGCCCGGGTGATGCCCACATAGAACAGACGCCGTTCTTCGTCCACATCCACGGCCTCGTCCTCCCCGGGGCCCGGGGTGAGGCTCGCCCGGCGGTAGGGCAGCAGGCCGTCTTCCAGCCCCACGATGAACACCACGGGGAACTCCAGGCCCTTGGCCGCGTGCAAGGTGAGCAGGGCCACCCGGTCGGCGCGGGGGTCGTAGAAGTCGTTTTCGGTGCTCAGCGCGGCCTGGGTGAGGAAGGCGCGCCAGCTCAGGTCTTGTTGGGCCGCGGCGTGGGCTTGCTCCCGCAGCCAGGCCAGCACCGGGTCCGGGGGCAGCAGGGTCAGCAGGTGCTCCCAGGCCTGGGGCCAGGCGCCCTGGGCGGCCAGGTTTTGCGCGTGCTCCAAAGCCGCGGCCAGGGCCCCGGCCCGCTGCGCGGTCGCGCCGCGCGCGCCGGTGCTCACCACCGCGTGGCGTACCCAGGCCGCGGGGTTCGCATCCGCGGCCTCGCGGGGCGGCAGCGCGGGGCGCAGGCGCTCCAGCTGCAGGCCCCGCAGCGCGGTTTCCCAGGGCAGGGCCGCGCGGGGGTTGACCACCAGCCAGCCCAGGGCCAGGGCTGTGCGGGCCGCGGCCCGCTGGGTGAGGGGCGTTTGGCCCCAAGTCTGGTAGGGTACCCCGGCCCGGTCCAGGGCTTCCACCAAAGGGGGCAGCTGGGCCCGGGTGCGGAACAGCACCGCGATGTCGCCAAAGGCGAAGCGGGCCGTTTCGGCGCCTTCCACCCGCCCCGAATCGACGGAAAAGTAACTGGTGCCGCCTAC
>JALSPJ010000069.1 GCA_026985995.1 Anaerolineales bacterium | reverse complement strand
CGGGCCCGTTGGAGGTCGCCGGCTTCCTTCTCCAGCAAGGCCCAGGCCTGGTAGGAAGCGGCATCCCGGGGGTCGGCCTCCACGGCCTGCTGGAAGAGCCGGCGGGCCCGTTGGAGGTCCCCGGCTTCCTTCTCCAGCAAGGCCCAGGCCTGGTAGGAAGCGGCATCCCGGGGGTCGGCCTCCACGGCCTGCTGGAAGAGCTGGCGGGCCCGTTGGAGGTCGCCGGCTTCCTTCTCCAGTAAGGCCCAGGCCTGGTAGGAAGCGGCATCCCGGGGGTTGGCCTCCACGGCCTGCTGGAAGAGCTGGCGGGCCCGTTGCAGGTCGCCTTCCTTCTCCTCCAGCACCCCCAGGGCCTGATAGAGCACGGGGAAACGCAGTCCCCAACCCTGGGCCACGGGCAACACCTCCCGGGCCGCGGAAGCGGCCTGGGTCGCGCGCCACAACCACGGCAGCCCGGGGTCCACCTTGCCGCGGGCCTCCAGGCTCAAGTGCACGGCTATGGAGGTCAGCAGGCGATGCAGGCCCAGTTCCCGGGCCTGGTCCGCAGGAAAGGCGGCCAGGGCCTGCCACAGCGCGCGGTGCGCGTCGGCCAGCGTCGCCCAGGGGCGCAGGTTCTCCCGGTCCAGGCGTTGGGCCGCGGCCCGGGGCGCTTCGGCCGCGGGGCCGGCGTGAAAGTCGTCGGGGTACAAGAGCACCAGGGTGGCCCAGGCCAGGACCGGATGGCGGGTGCGCCAGCGGGGGCTGGAGGCGACTTCCTGCTGCAGCAGGAATTCCCGCTGCAGCCACACCCGGGCCTGGCGCAAGACGACCCCGGGTTGGGCATACAGGGGCATCCCCTCCAGAGCCTGCAGCAGCACCTGGTGGTGCAGCCAGCGGTCCCAGCGGTGCACCAGCGCGGTGAGGATGTAAAGGGCCAGCCAGGTGCGCACCTCCTGGGCCGGCCGCCGCTCGCGGTCCAGCACCGCGTCGAGGAAATCGAGCAGGCGTTTTTCCACCAGGCTCAGGAAGCCCCGGCGCCCCTGGGGGTCGTGACGCACCACCAGCATGGCGGCCAGCAGCTGGCCGTGGGTGACGGTTTGGCTGCGCAACATTTGCCGAAAGCGCTGCACCCGCTGCTCGGCAGACACTTGCTCTAGCCGGCCCAGCGCGTCGTGTTGGGCCAGGCGCGCCAGCATGGCCCGCAGCTCGTCTTCCTGCGCGGGGTCGGCCAGGTCGGGGAAGGGAATTTCTGCGTTCAGGCCCAGGCTGCGGGCCGCGGGTTGCACCAGGGACCACTCGTGGGGCCGCGCGGCCAGCACCAGGCGATAGGCCGGGCGGTTTTGCCATTCGCGGTGAAACCGGCGTAACATGTCCACATGTTGGTCGGCCCGGTCGACGATGAAGATGAAGGGCCGGGTTTGGGGCACGCTCCAGGCGTGCAGGTCCGTGGGCGGGTCCGAGAGCATGTCGCGGTGCACCAACACGGGGTCGCCGGCCTGGGCCCGGTTCCAGGCCAGGCGCATGAGCGCGGTGGTTTTGCCCTGGCCGGCGGGGGCCAGCAGAATCATGGCTTTGCGCGGGGGCTCGGGGTCCTCGAGCCAGGCGTTCACCTGCCGCAGCCAGGCGGTGCGGGGCGCGTCGTAATCCAGCGCGATGTTGGCCCAGTTGGGCTCCGCGCCATCGTAAAAGGGTTGGGGCGGCAGGCGCCGCGCCGCGTCCATCATCCCGGGGGTGAGGGGCCAGAAATCCTGTTGCACGAAATGGCCCAAGGGCCCGCTGATGTGCACGCCTAAGGTTTGGGGGTCGTAGACCGCGAAAAAGCGCTGCAGGCGCTCTAACACCTGCTGCAGGGCAGCCTCGGTGCGGCGGTCGTGCCAGTGCAAAAGGTGCAGGGTGAGCAGCACGGGGTCCAGCCCGGCCTGGGGCGGCAGCCGAAGCAGGCAGGCGCGCAGCGCGTCCAGCACGGCCGCGCGGTCCGCGGCGTCCAGCTGCCAGCCCGAAAGGGCCCGCTCCAGGTAGGGGGTGAGCTCGTCGGGGCCCAAGGCGGCCAGGTTTTGCAGGGCCTCGCGCAGGGCCTCGGGAACCAGGCCCAGCCCGCGTTGGGGGTCCAGCCACTGGCGTACCACCGGCACCAGGTGGGGATGGGTGGCGGCCAGCTGCTGTTTCAGGCAGGGGGGTAGGTGCCGGGTAAGGGTCTGCAACAACAGGCGTCGGGCCCGCGGCTCATCCCACAGCTGCTGGCGCAACTGGTCCAGCGGCGCGGTCAGCAGGTCCCCGGCCTGGCGTTGCAGCCAGGCCAGGGCGCGTTCCCCGGCCCATACGGCAAGGCTTTCCCACAACATCGATGGCCCTCCTGCAAACGGCTGGTCGCGCGCCGGCGCAAAACGCTCGTCGGCACCACGCGGAGGCATTATACCCTATTTTCACACCGAGACACGGAGAACACAGAGAGCATAATTTCTCCTGCTTCCTGGGTTCCCCGCTGCGGGGGTCTGGCGCGATAGGTGGGTCACAATCCCCCTCCCCAACCCCTCCCCCTTCGTAAGGGGGAGGGGCGGCGCGCGGCCCCGGCCCTGCGAATAAAGCCGCGGAGACAGGCGGTCAGCCCGGTAGGGGGCACGGCGGTGCGCCCAGGACGCCATGCCCCCCGTCCCCTATGAGGGGAAGGGGGGCCACGGGGGGAAGGGGTTCACAAGGCAAGAGGGGCTGCGCGCGGCCCTGGCCCCTTCGCGGCGGCCAGGTTCCCCCGCCCCTACGAAGGGAGGGGTTTCGACAAGCCGCGCCCGCGCCTTGGGCCCCTGGCAAAGGCGCCCGGCCTTCAGGGACGCGCTACACCACATTGTATTCCCGAATCAGGCGTCCCTCGCGGAAGCGGGCCGCATCGAGCATGGAAACATCCACCGTGTGCGCGCGGCCATCGAGCAAGATTTCGGCCATGAGCAGCCCGGCCACCGGTCCGTGCATGAAGCCGTGGCCCGAAAAGCCGGCCACCACATGAAAGCCTTCCACCTCGGTGGGGCCGAAGATGGGGTGCGCATCAGGCGTGTTTTCATAAAGCCCCGCCACCCGGCTCATCACCCCGGCCCGCTCCAGCATGGGCAGCCGTTCCATCGCGGCTTCCATGTGCACCAGCTCCCACTCGGGGTCCACCTGCTGGTTGAAGCCGGGCTTCTCGTTGGGGTTCGACATGCCCGTCAAGACGCCTTTGCCTTCGGGGTGGAAGTAGAGGGCCTGGGCGAAGTCGATGACGAAGGGGAAATCTTCGGGCAGGTCGGGCAGGGGCGTGGTGGTCAGCCACTGCCGGCGCACGGGCGTGATGGGCAGGTCCACCCCGGCCATTTGGGCCACCACCCCGGCCCAGGGGCCCGCGGCATTGACCACGGTGCGGGTTTCCACCCGGCCCTGGGGCGTGACCACGGCCCGCACCCGGCCGCCTTCCACCTCAATGCCCGTGACCGGCGCGTCGGTAACGATGCGCACGCCCATCTCCCGGGCCCGCTGGGCATAGCCCTGGACGATGCTGTGGGGGTCGGCCAGGCCGTCTTTGGCGTGGAAGGTGCCGGCCAGCGCGTCGTCGAAGCGCATGAAAGGCAGCCGACGGCGCACTTCGTCACCGGTGAGCCATTCGGTGTTCACGCCCAAGCGGTGCTGCAGGGCCACATTACGGCGGAAGGTGGCCACATCGGCCTCCCGGGTGAGGACGAACAGATAGCCGATGGGCCGGTACTGGGGCGAGACGCCCGTCTCTTCCTCGAAGCGCTCAATCATGGGCAGGGAAACCAGGGACAGGCGGATGTTGATTTCGGTGGCGAACTGATAGCGCACACCGCCCGCGCAGCGGCCCGTCGCGCCGTGGCCCAGAAAAGTGTCGCGCTCCAATAGCAGCACATCGCGCACCCCGCGCTTGGCCAGGTGGTAGGCGGTGCTCACCCCCATCACCCCGCCGCCAACGATGACAACTTCGGCTGTGGTCGGAAAGCTCATGGCCGCGCTCCTTATGCAAGGGATTTTGGCTCATCTTACCCGGCTTCGGGGCCCTTGCCAAGGGGATTTTCGGCACCCTTTGGCCGGTATCGCCCCTCAGGGCTCCAGAGGGCGGCGGTACAGGGCCACGCTTTCCACCAGACCCACGGCCATGAGGGTGGAGAGCAGGGTGCTGCCGCCGTAGGTGATGAACGGCAACGGCAGCCCGGTGACGGGGATGAGGTTGAGGTTCATGGCGATGTTGACCATCATGTGGAACCCCAACATGGCGGCCACGCCCACCGCGATGAGCGCGCCGAAAGTGTCGTAGGCCCGCCGGGCGACGACCAGACAGCGCCAAATGACCAGGCTCAGCAGCACGATGGTGAGCACCGCGCCCACGAAGCCCAATTCGTGGGCGATGACCGCGAAGATGAAATCCGTGTGGCGCACTTTGAGGAAGCGGTATTGGACCTGCGGGCCCTGGCCATAGCCCTGCCCAAAGAGCCCGCCCGAGCCAATGCTGGTGAGGGCCTGGAGCACATTGTAAATGGCGCCGTGCCGCGCGTTGGGGTCGGGGAAGAGGAAGTTGAGGATGCGGGCCTTTTGGTAATCGGCCAGGAAGGGGAAGCCCGCGACCCCGGCGACCGCGCCCAGGGCCGAGAACAGCGCGATGTGCTTCCAGCGCAGGCCGGCCACCCACAGCATGGCCAGCCAGATGACCACCAGGGTCACCGAAGTGCTCAGGTCCGGCTGGAGCAACACCCACACCACGATGCCGGCGGTCAGCATGGCGCTGAGCAGCACCCAGCGCATTTGCTGCAGGCGGTCCTGGTATTTGTCGAGAAAACCGGCCTGCACCAGGATGAGCACGATTTTGGCGAATTCCGAGGGTTGTACCCGCACGGGCCCCAAATTGAACCAGCGTGCGGAGCCGAACAGGGTTTCTCCGGCGAATTTGAGGCCGATGAGCAGCACGATGGTGCCCACATACAGGTATTTGCTCAGCGGCCGCCAGTGATGGTAGTCCATCAGGGCGAAACCGGCCATGAGGACGAAGCCGACCGCGGCAAAGATGAGCTGGCGGCTGGGCACCTGGGCCAGAACCGCATTGCCCGCGATGGCCGAGCGAATCATCGCGGTGCCGAAGATGACCAGGGTGGCCACCAGGCCCAACAGCCAGTAGTCGAAGTTTTCCCACGCAATGCGGCGAATCATGGGTGCACCTCCGGGGGATATTGTAGCAGAGGATGGATGGAAGTTAGGGGTTGGAGGTTGGTGGGTGGTAGTTGGTGGGTGGTGGTTGGTAGTTGGTGGTTAGAAGTTGGCGGGTGCCGCATATTGCTCCCTGCTCCCTGCTGTCTGCTGTCTGCTGACTGCTATTTTTCATCCGCGGCTTCATCCAGCCGGGTCGCCCCTCAGGCCCGCGGTATAATCCGGCCATCAGGCCCGCTTCCCCCTCGTTCAGGAGGCATTGCCCATGCTCATCACCCACGCCACGCTGCTCACTTTCGACCGGGAACAGCGCATTTTGCCCGACCATGCCCTTTTGCTGCGCGAGGGCCGCATCGCGGCCTTAGGCCCCACCGCGGCGCTGCAGGCCCAATACCCCACCGAGGAGCGCCTCGACGCCCAGGGCCAGCTCGCCATGCCCGGCAACATCTGCGCCCACACCCACTTCTACGGCGCGTTCGCTCGGGGCATGGCCATCCCCGGACCCGCGCCCCAGGACTTCCCCGAAATCCTGCGCCGCCTGTGGTGGCCCCTGGACCAGGCCCTGGACGAAGAAGCCGTGCGCCTCTCGGCCCTCATCATGCTGGTCGACGCCATTCGCCACGGCACCACCACCCTCTTCGACCACCACGCCTCGCCCAACGCGCTGGAAGGCTCCTTGGACATCATCGCCGACGCGGTGGAACAGGCCGGGGTGCGGGCCGCGTTGGCCTATGAAGTCACCGACCGCTACGGGCCCGAGAAAGCCCGCGCGGCCATCGCCGAAAATGCCCGCTTCATCCGTCGGGTGCGGCAGGAGCGGCCGGCCCAGGGCCGCCTGGCCGCGCTCTTCGGCCTGCACGCCAGCCTCACCCTGAGCGACGCGACCCTGGCCGCCAGCCGCGCCGCGGCCGACGACGAAACTGGCTTCCACATCCATGTGGCCGAGCACGAGGCCGATGAATATGACAGCCTGGCCCGCACCGGCGAACGGGTGGTGGACCGCCTGCGTCGGCATGGCATCTTGGGCCCTCGCACCATCGTCGCCCACGGCGTGCATTTAGACGCGCGCGAAATCTGCCACCTGGCCGAGACCCAAACCTGGCTCAGCCACCAGCCGCGTTCCAACATGAACAACGGCGTGGGCGTGGCCCCCGTCGAAAGCATGTTGCGGGCCGGCGTGCGGGTCACCTTGGGCACCGATGGCTTCCCCCATGCCATGTGGGAAGAAGCCCGCTTCGCCTACCTGCTGCCCAAGGTGCATCACCGGGACCCGCGGCGCATGAACGGCCTGGAGGTGGCCCGCCTGCTGGTGGAAAACAACCGGGCCCTGGCCGAAGCCACTTTCGGCCTGCCTTTGGGCCGGCTGGAAGTGGGCGCGGCCGCGGACATCATCCTGGTGGATTACCACCCGCCCACGCCCCTGACCCCCGAAAACTGGCCCTGGCACCTCATCTTCGGCTTCCACGAGCGCATGGTCACCACCACCATCGTGGCCGGTCGGGTGCTCATGCGCAACCGCGAGCTCCTCACCTTGGACGAAGAAGCCATCATGGCCCAGGCCCGGGCCAAAGCGCCTCAAGTATGGGAAGCGTACCGTCAATTCGTGCCCTGAACCATGGCCGAAACCCCCTACAGCCTGTACCTGCACATTCCGTTTTGTCGGCAGCGGTGCGCGTATTGCGATTTCAACACCTACGCCGGGCTCGAAGCCTGGCACGCGGCCTATGTCGACGCGCTGGAGGCCGAAATTCGCTACTTAGGCCGCCAGGCCGGTTGGCGCTTGCCGGTCCACACCGTCTACTTCGGCGGGGGAACCCCCTCCCTGCTGCCGCCCGGGGCCTACGAGCGCCTGCTCACGGCCATCGCCGACGCGTTCCACCTGCTGCCCGGGGCCGAAATCAGCCTGGAAGCCAACCCGGGCACCGTGGACCGGGTCACCCTGGCCGGGCTGCGGGCCGCGGGGGTCAACCGCCTGAGCCTGGGCATGCAATCGGCCCGGCCCGAGGAGCTGCGTCTGCTGGGTCGCGAGCACGACCTCCCCGCGGTGATACGCGCGGTGGCCGCGGCCCGGGCCGCGGGCTTCGACAACCTCAACCTGGACCTGATGTACGGCCTGCCGGGCCAGACCCTGGCCCACTGGCAGTTTTCCCTGGAATGGGCCCTGCGCCTGGCCCCGGAGCATCTTTCCCTCTACGCCCTGACCTTAGAGCACGGCACGCCCATGCGGGCCTGGGTGCGCCGCGGCCTGGTGCCCCCGCCCGACGACGACGCGGCCGCGGACATGTACGAGTGGGCCGCGGCCCGGCTGCAGGCGGCCGGCTTCGTGCAATATGAGCTTTCCAACTGGGCTTTGGGGGGAACCGACGCCGCGGCGCGCGCCGCGGCGTCGGACCAGCCCCCGCCCTTGCCCCGCTACGCGTGTCGGCACAATGTGCAGTATTGGCGCAGCCGGCCTTACCTGGGCCTGGGTGCCGGCGCGCATGGCTGGGCTGCGGGCTACCGCACGGTGAATGTGCGCGCGCCGCAAGCCTACATCGCCCGGTTGCGGGCGGGCCTGGCGCGACCACCGGCGCACCCCTTCCCCTGGACCCCGGCCACGGTGCAGCTACGGCGGCTGCCCCAGGACGAGGCCTTGAGCGAATACATGCTCATGGCCCTGCGCCTCACCCGCGAAGGCGCGCGCTGGGATGAAGTGCGTCGGTGTTTCGGCGTGGAACCGGAAGCAGTTTTTGCCTCGGCCCTGGCCCGTTGCCAGGATGCGGGGTTGCTGGAGCGCGTGCCCTGGGGCGCGCGGGTTACTCCTCGAGGGCGTTTGTTGGCCAATTGGGTGTTTCGGGCGTTTGTGGGGATTGGAAGATAGAAGATAGAAGATGGAGGTTGGAGGTTGGAGGTTGGAGTGGCTATACGCATTAAGGTAGCGGACAAAAAACGGGTTTTGTCTGTATTGACTATACGCATTAAGGCCGGGCCTCAGCGGCCATTGTACACGAACAACTCCTGCTCCACCCGGTAGTCCCGCGCCCGCGGGCGGTCCACCACGCCTTGCAAAAACCAGCGAATCCAACCATCGCCCCCCGTGGCCGAAGTGGGACGCCAAAGCCGCGGAATCTCCAACCGAAATGGAAGGCGCAGGCTTTCTCCCGGCCTCAAAGCCGCCGCAGGCCGCAAAACCACCCGGGCCGCCTCGATGGTCTCCCGAAAATCGGGCCTGGCGTTCTCCATGGGCCCGGCCGGGCTGTTGCTGGGAATGAACTCCCGCACTTCCAGCACCACCCGAATTTCGCGCCCCTCCACCGGCCGATGACTCTTCAGCAGCAAACTTCCCGTGAGGGTGTCACCTTCGACAAATTCCAACCCCGGAAGCTCCAGTTGCATGGCCACCACATTCGGATGGGATACCCGCCCATAAAGGCCCGGCCGGGTGTGCACCCCTGGCGGCGGCACCACCACGGGCACCAGCAGGCTCTGGCGCACATCCTTGGCCCAGGGGCGGTCCAGAGCCACATGCAGGGACCACCCGCCCTGGGCCAGAGTGCCCTGATATCCCGGGGCCGTTTGCGGGGGCAGGCGAAAGGCCACCTGGAACACCTGCTGAAAGCCCCGCGGCAGGCGCTTGGGCAGGGGCAAGGGCTGCCGGCCCGCCACATGGAGGACATCCTCTTCCCACATGGGCTCCCAGTGCTCATCGTCGACAAACAGCGTCGGGTCCTCCTCGGTGTCCCGGTCCGTCTCGATGAAGACCCATTGCCGATAGCGCTGCCACAAGAAGAGTCGGGCTTCGGCCCCGCGGATTTTGACCGTTCCGCCCTCATTGCGCACCAGAATGCGCGCCCGCACGACTTCGCCAGGGTAATACGGCCCCTGGGGCCGGTCCAGCTGCACCTCCAATGCCACTTTGGCCGAACGACGGAAAAATCCCCAAGGCATGGCGGGTTCCTCCTGAGCAGGATGTTGTGATTTCAGCGTAGCCCCGCCGCGTCAGGAAAGCGTCAAGTGCGCGAAGGCCGAAGGCCGGCCGAACCAACACGAGAGGCGCGCGGCCGCGCGTCTCGGTCGTTCCAGCAGCCGCCAGCGCCGGGGGCGCAGTTTAAAAGGAAGCGGCCCCGCAGCGGGGGGAACCGCGGGGCCTGCCTACGAGGAGGGAGGGGAGGAGGTATGGAGGAGGGGGCTAT
Source organism: Anaerolineales bacterium (assembly GCA_026985995.1). Classification (GTDB taxonomy): domain Bacteria; phylum Chloroflexota; class Anaerolineae; order Anaerolineales; family DRMV01; genus JAADEN01. The sequence continues at coordinate 5,823 of JALSPJ010000069.1, read as the reverse complement.
GCCGGTCCTTCCTACGCTCTTTCGCTCGCCGGGTATACTGTACTGCATCAAGATTAAAATCTCCTAAAACGAAGTTAAAAGTTTGCGAAGAAAAAGCCGCGGCCGGTCACGTTTCCCCTGCGGCCCGGCCGCGGCGTCGGTTCCCCCAACCCCACCCCCATGAGGTATACTTGAAAACAGCACAGCGCCCTCGCTCCGGCCCCACCGCAGGGCCCGACCACCTCGGGAGGAATGACGCCATGAAACGTGCGGTGAGCATTAGCCTGGGTTCCTCGAAGCGCGACAAACGCGTCGAGGTCGAACTCTTGGGCGAAAAAGTCGTCATTGAGCGCATTGGCACCGACGGCGACCGGGAAAAAGCCGCCCGCCTGTTCCGCGAACTGGACGGCAAAGTCGACGCCTTTGGCGTGGGCGGCGCGGACCTGGCCACCGTGGTCGACGGCAAGGTCTACCCCCTCTACTCCGTGCTGCCCCTGGTCAAGGATGTGCGCCACACGCCTTACACCGACGGCGCGGGCCTCAAGAACACCTTGGAATACCGCCTGGCCGCGTTCATCGACCGGCATTTGGGCGACTACATCGCCCAACACGGCGGCAAAAAAGCCCTCATCACCGTGGGCATCGACCGCTGGGGCATGACCAAGTCCTTCGTTGATGCCGGTTACGAAACCGTGTTCGGCGACTTTATGTTCGGCCTGGGCCTGCCCATCCCCGTGCGCAGCCTGCGGGGGCTCAAAATCATGGCCGCGCTGTTCATGCCCATCGTCGGCCGCTTCCCCTTCGAGTGGCTCTACCCCACCGGCCAAAAGCAAGAGCAGCGCATTCCCAAGTGGGAAAAGTACTACCGCTGGGCCACGGTCATCGCCGGCGATTGTCACTACATCAAGCGCCACCTGCCCGACCACCTGCCGGGCAAAATCATCGCCACCAACACCACCACCGAGGCCGATTTGGAGCTCTTCCGCCAGGTGGGTATCAAATATGTGGTCACCAGCACGCCCCGCCTGGACGGGCGCTCCTTTGGCACCAACATGATGGAAGCCGCGCTCATCGCGGTGGCCGGCAAGGGTCGCCGCCTCACCGACGCCGAACTCAACGACCTCATCGACCGGCTGGGCCTGGAACCCCAACTGGTCGAGCTGTGAGGAGCCTGCCATGGAAGCCATCGTCCTGGCCGGCGGCCACCCCCGGCCCGAAGACCCGCTCTATGCCTACACCCAGGGCCAGCCCAAGGCCCTGCTCGACCTGGCCGATAAACCCATGCTGCAATGGGTGTTCGACGCCCTCAACCAATCCCAGGCCGTCACCGGCGTGCGGGTGTTTGGGGTGGAACCCGACGCCTATCCCTGGCGCCTGGACAAACCCGCGCACTTCTACCCGGACCAGGGCAGCATGCTGCAAAACATCCTGCGCGGCCTGCACGACATCGCCCAACAGGCGGAACCCGACACGCCGGTGCTGCTGGTTTCGGGTGATGTGCCCACCGTGACCGGCCAGGTGCTCGATTGGGTGGCGACCAACGCCCAACGCTACCCCGACCTGGATGTGCTCTACCATGTGGTCGAGCGCCAGACCATGGAGCGCCGTTTTCCCGGCGTGCAGCGCACTTACCTGCGCCTGAAGGATGTGGAAGTGTGCGGCGGCGATGTCAATCTGGTGCGGGTGCGGGCCGGTCAACGCGACGACGACCTGTGGGAGCGCATCATCGCCAGCCGCAAGTCGCCCCTCAAACAGGCCGCGCTGCTGGGCTGGCGGGTGCTGTTGGGCGTGCTGCTGCGCCGCTACACCCTGGAAGACGCGGCCCGCGCCGCGGCCCAGCGCCTGGGCGTTCCGGGCACCGCGGTCCTCAGCCCCTACGCGGAGCTGGCCATGGATGTGGACAAGCCGGCCCATGTGGAAATCGTACGCCGGGACCTGGCCGCGCGCCAAACCGCCCCCCCGCCGGAGGCCTGACATGCCCCCGCGCTGGCTGGCCTGGGATGCCGCGCTCTCCCGCTTCTTCCAGCAGCCCGTGGCCCGCAGCCGCGGCTGGCGCAGCCTGGCCTGGGCCCTGGCCCATTCGGGCGACTCATGGCTGCTGGTTCCGGCCCTGCTGCTGGCCGCCTGGGTGGAACCCGACAGCCGGGGCCAGGCCCTTGCCGCAACGGCCGCGGTGCTGGTGCTGGCCGCGCTGGTGCTGGGCCTCAAATTCGCCATCCGCCGCCAACGCCCCCAAAGCCCCTGGGGCCACATCTACCGCAAAACCGACCCCCACGCCTTCCCTTCGGGGCACGCGGCCCGGGCTGCATTGCTGGCCGCGCTGGCCTGGAAAGGGCTGCCGCCCCCCTGGGCCGCCGCAATTACCCTGTGGGCCCTGGGCGTGAGCTGGGCCCGTTTGGCTTTGGGCCTGCACTACCCCACCGATGTGCTGGCCGGCTGGGCCCTGGGCCTCGTCGTCGCCTGGATGACCCCCATGCACCGCTAACCCCCGGAGGCTACCATGACCCACCCGCTGCACCACGAAGCCCAACGCATCGTCGAAACCCTGCTGCCCGCGCTGCGCCAGAGCCCGGCCGACCCCTGGCACGAGCGGACCCAGGGCTGGGCCCTGGACTGGTTGGCCCGCAGCGCGCAGGCCGCGCAGGCCCCGGCCCCCACCGCCGCAACCCACTGGCGCGCCGCGTGCGAAGCCGCGGCCGCCCTGCGCGCGCTGCTGACCGTGGCCCCGGCCGAGGTTCCCGCGGCAACCCCCGCGGCCCAGGCCGTGGAAACCTGGCTGGCCCAGGCCCATGCCTACCTGGCCGCCGCGGAGCCGGTTCCCCCACCCACCCCACCGGCCACTCAGGGCCCGGCCCTGCAGGCCACCCACCAGCACGCCCACCGGCTGCAGCCCAACTCGGCCTGGTGCTTCGTGTGCGGCCTGCAAAACCCCGTGGGGCTCAAACTGCGCTTTTTGCAGGTGGAACCGGGCCGCGCGCGGGCCTATGCCGTGGTGCCTGAGGCTTATCAGGGCTACCCGGGCGTGGTGCACGGCGGCGTGGTCGCGGCCATGCTCGACGAGGTCACCGGGCGGGCCGGAACCGGCACGGACCCGGCCACCGCGCGGCTTTTTTACACCGCCCGCCTCACCATTCGCTACCGCCGGCATGTGCCCACCCAGCGCCTGCTGCGCCTGGAAGGCTGGGTGGTGCGCGACAAGGGCCGCTTCTACGAGGCCGAAGGCGCGATTTACGACCACGAAACCGGGGAAACCCTGGCCCAGGCCCAGGCCTTGCTGGCCGAAGTTCCCCGCAGCGAACTGGCGCGCATGGACCCCGAAGCCATTGGCTGGCGCGTGTATCCCCTGGAGGAATGCCCGCCGTGACCCGCCAGGATGCCCCTTCGGGCCCCGCGGCCTTGCTGCAGCTGCTGCTTTCCCTCTTCACCGTGGGCGCGCTCAGCGGCCTGGTGCTGATTTGGGCCTCCGCGGCCACCGGCCCGCTCACCACCGCGGCGACAGGCCCCCCCACACCCGCGCCCACCGCCCCGCCGATTGCCGCCGAACTGCCGCCCTTCTTCACCCCCAGCGTGCGTTTTTGGGCTCCGGCCATTCAGCGCTGGGCCGCCCAACATCGGCTGGACCCGCGGCTGGTGGCCACGGTGATGCAAATCGAAAGCTGCGGCGACCCCCGGGCCCTTTCCCGGGCCGGCGCGCAGGGGTTGTTCCAGGTCATGCCCTATCACTTCGCCCCCGGCGAGGACCCCTGGGACCCCGACACCAACGCCCGCCGCGGGCTGGGCTTTTTGCGCCAGATGCTGGACCGGGCCAACGGCGATGTGCGCCTGGCCCTGGCCGCGTACAACGGCGGCCCCCTGCGCCTGCAGCAGCCCGAGGCGTACTGGCCCGCGGAAACCCAACGCTACGCGGCTTGGGGCTGGGGCATTTATCGGGATGCCCAGTCCGGCCGCGACGACAGCCCCACGCTGCAAGATTGGATGGCCGCCGGGGGCCAGCGCCTGTGCCGCCAGGCCGAGGCCCGGCTGCGGTCCTGGCCCACGCCCTGAGGCGAGCGTTCAGCAGGGAGCGCGGGTAGGGGCGACCCGGCTGGTCGCCCAGGGAATGAAACCGCGGATGCACGCGGATAACCGCGGATAGAACGAAAAAACCACGGAGTAACACGGATGGGCGTGGAAAACAAAGATTTCGTTCTCTGTGTTCTCTGTGTCCCCGTGTGAGAAAGCCAACCGGCCGGGCGGTAGGGGCGCAGCGTGCCGCGCCGGGGGGGCGCGGATGCACGCGGATAACCGCGGATAACAAAAAGCAGGGAGCCGTCAGTCAGTAGGGCGCAGTGAGCCCGGTAGGGGCGACCTGGCAGGTCGCCCGCCGCGGCGGGATGAAACCGCGGATGCACGCGGATAGACGCGGATAAAACGAAAAAACCACGGAAAAACACGGATAAACACGGAAGAAAAATAGGAAACGGTAGGGGCGCAGCGTGCCGCGCCGGGGGAAAAGCCGCGGATGAAGGACAGCGGTCAGCAGTCAGCAGGGAGCAAACGCCATCCCGCCATCCGCCAACTTCCAGCCGTCAGCTTCCAACCTCTCCCCCTCCGTGTTCCCCGTGTCCCCGTGTGAGCCCGCACCCGAAAACCAAACAAGAAAGCGCCGCCCCCGCCAACTTCCAACCACCAACCACCAACTTCCAACCTCCAACCCCTAACTTCCAACTTCCACCCCCGCCTCCATAGTATAATTCCCCCCGTTGCACCCATCCCTTTGCGCCCACGCCGCCGGGGGAACAACCGCCCATGTCTCGCAACCTGCCGACCGCCATCCTGCGCTTCCTCGCTCGCCTGGCCCGGCGCCAGGTGACCCGCGCCCTGGGCGACGCCACCCTGCGCGACCTGACCGATGCCCTGGCCGACCTGGGCCAGGAGGAACTGGCCGCGCGGCTGGAGGCCTTCTTCGCGTCGGAAGACCGCCGCGCCGCGCTGGAAAAAGCCCTGGCCCAGGCCGACGCATGCGCCCGGGCCCGCCTCCAGGGCACCCCCTGGCAGGAAATGGCCGGCGCGCGCGGCCTGCCCCTGCGGGGCCTGCCCTCCCTGCGCCAGGCCCTGGAAGCCTTGCCCGACGACGACCTGGACGAGGCCCGCCTGCGGCAAGCCCTGGCCCAGACCCTGCAGCGGGACTGGCGCGCCACCCCCCAACAGGCCCGCTCCCTGGCCGACCTCTACCTGGCCTGCCTGCGCGCGGCCCTGCTGGAGGTGGGAACCGACGCGCTGCGCACCCTGGGCCGCAGCGTGCTGCGCACCGAGGCCAAGGTGCACCGCCTGGAGCAGGACCTGCAGGCGTGGCGGGTGGCCCAAAGCCGCGCTTTGGAGGACGCCGTCGCCGGTCTCCACCAACACCTGGACGCCATGCAAGACGACCTGGCCGCCCTGAGACAGGGCCAGCGCGAAATCCTGCACCGGCTTCCCCAAACCCGTCCGGCCCGCGCGGCGGTTCCTTCCCAGGCCCCACCCCTGCCGCCCTACTTCGTGCGCCGCGACGAGGTGGCCGAGCCCTTGCTGCGCGACCTCTTGGCCGAGGGCGCCCAGGCCCCTGGCGTGCTGGTGGTCAGCGCCATCCACGGCCTGGGCAGTGTGGGCAAATCCACCCTGGCCGCGTACCTGGCCCATCAGGATGCAGTGCGCCAACGCTTTCCCGATGGCATTCTGTGGGCCACCCTGGGCCAGGAGCCCGACCTGCTGAAACTGCTCACCAACTGGATACGCGCCCTGGGCGAAAATTACACCCCCCTGAGCGTGGAAGAGGCCACGACTTACCTGCGCAGCGTGCTGCGCGACCGGGCCGCGCTGCTGGTG